>WQWG01000039.1 GCA_009785435.1 Clostridiales bacterium | reverse complement strand
GCATCGACGTCATTGAAGTATTCGTGATGAATCAAAAAACGTATCTCAGACATTTGGAAAATATATTTTAGGAGGAGAAAAAATGCTTTCAAAGATTATGACAGGGTCTCTATCGGGGCTTGAGGCAGGCCTTGTGGACGTTGAAACAGACTTTTATAACGGGCTTCCCGCACTCAATATGGTCGGGCTTGTGAGCGTGACTGTGAAAGAGGCGGCAGAAAGGATACGGGGCGCGATCATCAATTCGGGATATTCGTTTCCGTATAAGCGCATCACGATCAACTTCTCACCGGCATCTACGAGAAAAGACGGAAGCCATTTTGACCTGCCGATCGCAGTCGGGATATTGACGTCGTCCGGTGAACTTAAAAAACAAATCACTGAAAAATACGCATTCATCGGGGAATTGTCGCTTGACGGGAAGATCAACAGGATCAAAGGGGCATTGCCTCTGGTGATCGGTTTTGTTGAAAACGGAATCAAAAAAATCATACTTCCGGCGGCCAATCTAAATGAAGCGGCGATCGTGAAAGGTGTGGATTTGTTTCCGGCGGAACATTTTTCGCAAGTGATCGAGCATATGAAAACAGAAGAGGGGATCACAAAGCATCATGGCAGACGGCATAATTTGCCTGCAAACGATTACAAAGAAGACTATGCGGACATCTATGGGCAAGAACACATCAAAAGGGTAATGGTAATCTGCGCGGCGGGCGCTCATGGTGTGCTGATCGTAGGAAGCCCGGGTGTTGGAAAAAGTATGATGGCGAAAAGAATTCGAACGATCATGCCTGAAATGACGTATGAAGAGATGTTGGAAACAACGAAAATTTACAGCGTTGCAGGAAAGCTTTCGGATAAAAAACCGCTCATACATGAGCGGCCGTTTCGCGCGCCTTATCATACAATATCTCCGTCTGCCCTTGTCGGAGGCGGCGTGCGTCCGGTTCCGGGGGAAATAACGTTGGCACATTCGGGCGTACTTTTTCTGGATGAATTTTTTGAATTCAAACGCCAAACGCTTGATTTGTTGAGACAGCCGATCGAAGAAGGGCATATTTTGATTTCCAGAAACGGAGAGAATGTCGTATTCCCAAGCAGAAGCGTACTGGTTGCGGCGAGCAATCCCTGTCCCTGCGGCTACAGAGGCGACCCGCGAAATGAATGCAAATGCAGCGAGCGCCAAATGCAAAGTTATACGAGCAAGCTTTCCGGGCCGCTTCTTGACCGGATAGATCTTCAAGTTACGATGGGATTTGTGGGGTATGAGGATTTGATCAATGAACATAGACATAAGCCGGACTATCGATGTGCGTCATCCGAAGACATGAAGCGTGACGTTGAGCGAGCTGTCAAAACGCAGAAAAAGAGATATATAAAGGAAGAGATTTTATACAATTCACAATTGTCGCCTGCACGGATCAAAAAATATTGCGCGATCGATCGGGAATCCGAAAATTTTATAAAACAAGCGTATGAAAAAATGGCATTAAGTGCCAGAGGATACCATAAGATGCTAAAAGTCGCGCGGACGATCGCCGATGTGGACGGCGAGGATCATATCAACATCGCTCACCTTGCGGAAGCGTTGAGTTACAGAGGTTAAATGGTGATTTATGAACAACACGATACAGTCGGTCAAGTTTGGCGATCAGGATTATCCTGAACGTTTGAAACACATAAAAGATCCTCCGAAAGAGCTGTTTTACAGAGGGGATATTTCCTTGGCATCTGAATTGTCAATCGCAATTGTAGGCACAAGAAAAGCAACCGGATATGGAATATGGGCGGCGACGAACATCGCTGAAAAACTGGCGGCACATGGCGTCATCGTCACGAGCGGGATGGCCTTTGGAATTGATACGTGCGGCCATAGAGGTGCGCTGAAAGGTGGCGGGAAAACGATCGCTGTTTTGGGCAGTGGCATTGACATCTGCACACCGGCTTCGAACAAAAATCTGATGAACACGATCGCGCGAGACGGACTTGTGATTTCTGAATATCCTCCCGGTACACCTGCGGCCAAATATACATTTCCCAGACGCAACAGGATCATCAGCGGAATTTCAGCCGCGACGGTCGTCGTGGAAGCAGGCCTTTCAAGTGGTGCATTGATTACCGCTGAACTTGCCGCGGAACAAGGAAAGGATGTATACGCCGTACCCGGAAACATAGACAGCATATACAGCATCGGTACAAATAAATTGATCAAAGAAGGCGCATTGCCGCTCGTAACTTGTGATGATTTGCTTGACGATCTTGGAATCAAAAGAAATCCTGCTGTGTATCTTCCGGAAGGGCTCGGCAAAACGGAAAAAGAAATGCTGCAACACATTGGAATGCAAAGCGAAGTGACCGTTGATTATTTATATAGAATGACCGGAAAACCGCCATCGGAAATCAACGGAATCATCACAATTTTAGAAATAAAAGGGATGGTTTATACGCATATGGGAAAAATTTTTATTGCAAAGTGAGAAAAATACCAATATAATCAATTTTTGTAACGGATATTGTTTAGATAAGCAGGAGGGAGTTCTAATGGGTAGCGCCAAAAAAACTTTGGTAATCGTAGAATCGCCATCAAAAGCGAAAACGATTGGAAAGTTTCTCGGAAGCAATTATAAAGTGATCGCTTCGGTCGGACATGTACGCGATTTGCCAAAAAGCAAACTTGGAGTCGATGTCGACAATCATTTCGAGCCTGAATACATCACCATCAGAGGAAAAGGGGATGTGATCAAGGCTTTGCGAAAAGAGGCAAAAGATGCTTCGAAAGTATATCTCGCAACGGATCCTGACCGCGAGGGGGAAGCCATCTCATGGCACTTGACCTATATTTTAGGCTTGGATCGAACAGAGCCTTGTAGGATCATCTTTAATGAGATCACAAAGAACGCAATTCAGAAAGCGATCAAAAATCCTCGCCCGATCGATCTGAAGCTCGTCGATGCCCAACAGGCCAGACGTGTGCTTGACAGGCTCGTAGGCTATAAGATCAGTCCTTTGCTTTGGCGTAAAATCAAACCGGGCTTATCAGCGGGACGGGTACAATCTGCCGCGCTTAAGATCATATGCGACAGAGAGAACCAAATTAAATCTTTTATTCCAAAAGAATATTGGAACATCACTGCTTTTCTTGAATCGAAAAAAATATTTCCCGCAAAACTGACAGCATACAACGGCAAAAAGCTAACGATAGAAAATAAAAAACAGAACGATGAAATCGTAAAGGCGCTTTCCGGCAAAGATTATATCGTCGATAAAGTAGAAGAAAAAGAACGAACCAGAAAAGCGTATGCGCCATTTACGACGAGCAGTCTACAACAAGACGCGTCGAATAAACTGAACTTCTATACGAAAAAGACAATGATGGTGGCGCAGCAGCTTTATGAGGGCGTGGAAGTGAAAGGGCATGGTACAGTGGGTCTTGTGACCTATATCAGAACGGATTCTGTGCGGATTTCAGATGAAGCCAAAGCGGCGGCGGCGGCCTATATTACTGAACATTTTGGCAAAGAATATCTGGGGAACAATGTCTATTCAAATAAGAAAAAGGATGTTCAAGATGCGCATGAAGCGATCAGGCCGAGTCATATTGAACTGAACCCGGACGATATAAAAGATTCTTTGACGAAAGACCAGTACAACCTATATAAATTAATATGGTCGAGATTTATGGCAAGCCAAATGAGCGCGGCTATTTTTGATAGCGTCTCGGTGGAAATCCTAAACGGAGACTATCATTTTAAAGCGGTAGGCTCAAAATTAAAGTTTAATGGCTTCCTAAAAGTGTATAAAGATATACAGGAAGATGATGAGGATAAATTGCTTCCCGCATTGAAATCCGGAGACAAACTAAAACTTTCGGAATTGAAAAGCGAACAGCACTTTACGCAGCCTCCGTCACGGTTTACCGAAGCGGCGCTTGTAAAAGACCTTGAAGAAAAAAACATCGGGCGTCCAAGCACATATGTGCCGATCATCGGGACATTGCTGGATCGAAGATATTTGACCCGAGAGAAAAAAGTTTTGATCCCGACCGATTTGGGTTTTATCGTAACGAATCTAATGGAAAAATATTTTCATCAAATCGTTGATACGCATTTTACGGCGGAACTCGAGGATAAGCTTGACGACGTTGAAGCAAAACACATTGACTGGAAAAATGTAGTTGACGAATTCTATGTTACGTTTAAAGATGAACTTGCCGTAGCCGACAGCGAGATTGAGAAAATAAAGCTGGAAGACAGATTGACGGGCGACATGTGTGAATTGTGCGGAAAACCGATGGCGATCAAGCAGGGCAGATTTGGAGAGTTTCTTGCCTGCACGGGATATCCGGAATGCAAAAACACAAAGGCAATTGTGAGCAAAATCGATGTAAGTTGTCCCACATGCGGAAAGGATATCGTAGCGAGAAAAGGCAAATCCGGCAAATTATTTTACGGGTGTAGTGGATATCCGGAGTGTAATCAGGTATACTGGAATAAGCCGGTAAATCAAAAATGCAAAGAATGCGGCTGTCTGCTTGTTGAAAAAAAGCTGAAAGACAGTACATTGTCGTGTTCAAACAAGGATTGCAAATATAAAGAATAAACCAGTGGAGGATGATATGGTAATGGGAGATTTTCATGCTACGACGATTGTGGCAGTAAGAAGAAGCGCGGATGACATTTGTATCGGCGGTGACGGCCAAGTAACCATGGGTGAAAAAACCGTTATGAAACATGGCGCGAAGAAAGTACGGAAGATCTATAAAAATACAGTTTTAACAGGGTTCGCGGGTTCGGTCGCTGATGCTTTCACATTGACGGAAAAATTTGAGAAAAAATTGGAAGAACATGCGGGAAACCTGAAAAGAGCTGCCGTCGCACTGGCTCAGACATGGAGATCAGACAAAGTCATGCGTAACCTGCAAGCGCTCATGATCGCAGTTGACAAAGAAAGTTTGCTTGTCATTTCAGGAAACGGGGAAGTCATCGATCCTGACCAAGGGTTTATCGCAATCGGTTCAGGCGGAAACTACGCACATGCGGCTGCGTATGCGCTTTTTAACAATACCGATATGACGGCTGAGCAAATTGTCAGGGAATCGCTCAATGTAGCCGCGTCAATTTGCGTATACACCAATGATAATATTTCCATAGAAAAATTGTAAAAGGGGGATAGAAATGGCGAATACATTATATAAAATGACACCGAAAGAAATTGTGTTGGAGCTGGATAAATACATCATCGGGCAAGACGAAGCGAAAAAATCCGTTGCGATCGCGCTCAGAAATAGATACAGAAGAAGCCTTTTGCCGGATGAAATGAGAGAAGAGGTCACGCCGAAAAATATTCTGATGATGGGGCCGACAGGCGTCGGAAAAACTGAAATCGCGCGAAGACTTGCAAAACTCATGGATGCTCCGTTTGTTAAGGTGGAAGCCACCAAGTTTACGGAAGTTGGATATGTGGGCAGAGATGTTGATTCGATGGTAAGGGATCTCGTTGAAGCGGCGATCCGCATCACAAAGCAGAACAGGCTTCAGGAAAAATACACAATTGCTGAAGACATCGCTGAAGAAAAAATCATCGAAGCGATCATTCCGGGCAAGAAAAAAGCGCCTGCGTCAGGTGGGCTCAGAACGCCGTTTGATTTTATTCTCGGAGGCGGATATCAAAGCCAAAAGCAGCAATACGAAGAGTCGAAGATGCTTGAAGAAACCAATGAGCCGACGGAAACGGAGCTTGCGAGAGAACAGGTCAGGCAACAGTTGAAAGACGGGAAGCTTGAAGAACAGTTCATCGAAATAGAAGTGGTCGATACGCCCAAAGGCAATATGCTTGATATGAGCAATGAGGGCATGAGCATCGCAATCGGCAATATATTTGGGGATATGATGCCGCAAAAGAAAAAACTGAAAAAAGTCAGGGTGAAAGATGCCAGAAAAATTTTGCGGGAACAGGAAGCGCAAAACCTCATTGATATGGATCAGGTGACGGAAGAGGCGCTTACAAACGCAGAGCAGAACGGGATCATATTTATTGATGAAATCGATAAGATTGCTTCCGGTTCCAGCTACAGATCCGGTGCTGACGTCTCAAGAGAGGGCGTGCAGCGGGATATTCTGCCGATTGTAGAGGGCAGTGTCATCAACACCAAATACGGGCCTGTAAAGACGGATCACATCCTATTCATTGGAGCGGGAGCGTTCCATATCGCAAAGCCAACAGACTTGATTCCGGAACTTCAGGGAAGATTTCCAATTCGGGTCGAACTTGAGAACTTAACGAAAGAGAGCTTTGTAAAAATATTGACAAAGCCCGAAAACGCGCTTCTCAAACAGCATAAAATGCTTCTTGAAACAGAGGGAATAAAAGTCGATTTCAATGAGGAGTCTGTTGATGAAATTGCAAATATGGCGTTTCTTATGAACGAACAAAACGAAAATATTGGCGCGAGAAGACTTCACACGATCATGGAAAAACTTTTGGAGGAAATTTCGTTCAATATTCCTGAGATGAAAGATGATATTGTCATCGATCGTGACTATGTACAAGAAAAGCTAAGAGAAAAAATCCATCCGGAAGACATCGACAAATATATTTTATAAAAACAAGATGTAAAGATCAAAAGCGGATGGGCAGGAGGAACATTTATCATGGAAATAGGCTTGCTATTTAAAGTAAGAAAACTGAATTGGGTTTTGCAGGAAAGCGTAACGG
>WQWG01000038.1 GCA_009785435.1 Clostridiales bacterium | reverse complement strand
GCAGAATGTGAATAATTCTTGGTGACTCATCATATGTACCCCCTTTCCAGAGGGTAAGAAATACCCTCTTAGCTGAGGGCCGAACCGCCTACCGTATGGCAACGCCTTATGTATATTATGCTTCAAATGTAATTATGTGTCAACCATTATTTTACATTCGCAGAGATGTTCTCACACGATGGCATGTTAACCTCTTTTTTGATTTCAAACATTCCCACAAAAAATCATTTGACATTCTCTCTGCCATCAGTTTATACTGTGTATAAGAGGCGTCACCGATAAAACGGTTCAGCCTAATGTGTTAGTTATTTGAAATAACCGCGACTTTGACTGGGGCGCGGTTATTTCTTTTTGCTTTGGTTTGATTGCGTTTTACGCTGTTGATTTTTCCCGTTTGTTGCGCTTAATTGTGTGCTTGATTTTCATGACTGCCAAATTGAATTCAATGGTGGTCTCGTCTCCTATAACGTCTAGCGTATTGTCATCCAATATCTCTGTCAGAATCTCGCCACTTCTCTCCATAAGTGCCTTTTGCTGACGTTCTTCCTGAACATCCGGCAATTGACTTATTGTCTTAGACAGCTCACGGATTTTAGTAAAAGTCTCCACAATTGCAATGGTTGTTTGTGTGGCGCGTGGACTTTTGAGAATAGTTGCAAGCATATACAAGCCCTTTTCGGTGAAGGCTGAAGGTAAAACCGTTGAATGCTTTAACGCACTAAACCGGTCAAAATTTTTGACCAGTTCCGATTTGTCCTCGCTACTTATCGTGACAATATAGCTCTCAGGAAACTTTTCAGGATTATTTTTCACGGCTTGATTGATCACTTTCGTTTCCATACCATAAAGGGCTGCCACATCTTTATCCAGAATGACATCTTGTCCCTGCACATTCAACACATATTCTTCTACCTCTTTGTATCCAATGATATCGTTCATAACACTCTCTCCTTTCGTATCGGTTGAAATTCAACCCTGCTTTGCACCATATGATTATTATTACAAAATATTATTTAAATGTCAATATGTTCCATTTAAATAATATTCCAATACATAGAAACACGCGACATTTTACTCGATCATTCAAAAATAAATAAAAAATTTAAAATTAAGTATTGACACCCACAGACTAGCATGATAGTATGGGCATGTCGACACACTATTGCAATAGTCCAGAAAGGAAAATTCAAGATGAACATCAAACTGTTTGATTCTGAACTGAAAGTTATGGAGGTAATTTGGAAAGAAGGGGATATAACCGCTAAGGCCTTAGCGGAAATCCTTGGAAAGTCCATCGGCTGGAATAAGAACACGACCTACACAGTCATTAAAAAATGTGTAGAAAAAGGCGCGATCGAAAGGCTGGAGCCCAATTTCATCTGTCACGCCCTCGTCAGCAAGGAAGATATACAAGGTTCGGAAATAGATGAACTGGTCGAAAAGCTGTTTGACGGCTCAACAGAATTACTGTTTGCGTCCTTGGTTGGACATAAAAAACTGCCTGACCATATGGTTGAAAAACTGAAACAGATTGTAGGTGATTCCAAATGAATCTTTTATTACAAATGACCCTGTCGAGTACATTACTGATCACAGTGATCGTCCTCATTCGGGCACTGGTCATGCACAAATTACCCAAAAGGGCATTTATGGCACTGTGGTATCTTGCGCTGTTCCAATTGGTGATACCGTTTTCAATACCATCCCAAGCAAGCATTTTTAACCTGTTCGGTATGAATAACAATATGCCGGCACCTACGGGACTGCCGATTCCACCAATGACAGACGTGATCAATTTTGTCATGCCGCAAGGCCAAGAAAGTTTCCCTGTAACGGATCCGGCTTTCATGGATGTGACCGGAGCAGCTGCGGGCATCGCAGGCCATTCAAGATTCTTTGATCTTGAACCGCTGGCGCTGGTCTATCTGGCCGGCCTCGTACTGTCAACAATGCTTTTTACGCTGCTCTATCGCAAGAGCCGTACAAAATTTGATACGTCTCTACCGGTATCAAGCGAATTTTTAACGAACTGGCTGGAGAAACACAAGCTCAAAAGGCGGATCAGCATCCGTGTTTCGGATCAAATTGCTGCTCCCCTGACGTACGGTATATGGCGTCCCGTTATACTCTTGCCCAAAGGCACCGACTGGAACAATGAACGTGAATTGAATTATGTGCTCGCCCACGAATTTATCCACATCAAGCGCTTTGACACGCTGACAAAACTCGTGATGACGGCAGCATTATGCATTCACTGGTTTAATCCCATTGCTTGGGGAATGTACTTCCTCTTGAACAGGGACATGGAAATTTCGTGCGACGAAGCCGTTATTCATACGCTTGGGGAAACATCAAAGCAAGACTATGCCCGAACCCTTATCAGCATGATGGAGCGAAAGAGCCATCTTCCGGCTCTGTACAACAATTTTAGCAAATATGCGATCGAAGAAAGGATAACAGCAATTATGAAAATGAAGAAAAGAACGATCATCGGCACGATTATGGCGCTGCTGATGGTCGCTACAACAGCAACCGTGTTTGCAACTTTGCCAACACCGGCTTACGAAGCATCCCCGCTCAGAGCGGCAGAAGAATATAGCATCAATCAAACTCAATTTCAATGGCCGGTGGAAACATTCACACGGATTACCGGCGCATTTGGCTCACTTACGAACCCCGTCACCGGCGAAGAAGAGCAGCACAACGGCATCGACATCCCTGCCCCGGAGGGCACACCGATCCTTGCGGCCAAAGATGGATATGTCATCCACGTTTATGCGCACGGGCGTTATGGCAATATGATCGTTATGTCCCATGCGAACGGATACAGCACGATGTACGCCCATGCTTCTGCGACCCACGTTGAAATCGGTCAATTTGTACAACAAGGCGCGCATATCGCCGATGTCGGTTCGACCGGAATGTCTACAGGGCCACACCTGCACTTTGAAATTCGTATGAACGACATTGCAATTGACCCACTCGCCTTTTTTTCGGATGTGTGGGACAGAAGCCCACGTACAGAGAGCGTTGAACCTGCGCAAAATGCTCCGGTCATAAGCGATCTCGCTGTTTATGAGATCCTTACGGAGAGAGATGCACGCTTTTTACTAAGGCATATCGGCATATCGGACTCTATCTGGCAGTCTCATCACATCTCTTTTGCTGATGCTGCAAAGATTGCGGCAGAAGCAATTTATCGTGAATTTGGAGTTTGTATCGATGGCCTGACCGGTCACATGCTCTTTGTAGATCGAATGTATGATGACGTTTGGAGCGGATTCATTGTTTCCGAGGAATTAACAACACACGCAGAGGCGAATGAACTGTTCCACTTTGTCATTGACGCCAATACCGGAGAAGTAAGCACATTGTACATGAACACTCCGGAAACACCATTCAACGGCTAAGCGGCGAGAAATATGAACACGCCACACATATAGATGTTGCTTACGCAAACAAAGCGCCTATCGTTTCATTACCGATAGACGCTTTTGTATCCATTTTCTTGATCAAACTCCTGTCAATATTTCTTCCTGCTCGCTGACGCCGATGACTTTCTCTCCGCGTTTGCGAAGTGTTTGTATATATTCGACGGTTTCAGCGTCCAATTTTTCGCCCGGACATACGAGCGGAATGCCCGGTGGATATGGAATAATGGAAGACGCACAGATTAATCCCACCGCTTCCGAAAGCGGCGTTCTTTTTTTGTATGCAGGGATTTCAAACAGTTCAGCTTGTTTCGGAATGATTACCCGCGCAGCTTTTCGCTCTGACTTCCCTGCTGTTTTGCCTGCGCTGCGCTCCGCTGCGATTTCAGCGAGCGCATCCGTCAATTTGATCACATCGCTTTTCGTATTGCCGATGCCTGTCAGGCACATGACAACATCTCCGGTATGAAGCGCGATATAGATGCCATATGTTTCGTATAATATTTTTTCAAGTTCGGCACCGTTTATGCCCAGTCCACCAAAGCTGAAGTTCAACTTCGTCGGGTCGAGGCCGTCCATCTTGTCGATGACGTTCAGTCCCTCAATTTTTGGGGCGTTCTCATAGAAGTAACTGACATTTTCCGCCCACTCTTCAAAAACTTGTTTTCCATGTTCTTCGATGATAGAAGCATTGATATCAAGCGACGTCATCAAAATGTATGACGGGCTTGTGCTTTGAATGCATTGAAGCTTGTCTTCGATCAGGCGTTGATCCACTCTGTCCGAGTGAACATTCAAAACCGCGCTCTGTGTGTAGGACGCAAGCGTCTTGTGGATGCTCATGATGACGATGTCCGCACCTGAGTTTCCCGCCGATTTTGGCATGCCTTTGATGCCGTATTGATTGAAAAACGTCAGATGCGCCCCATGCGCCTCGTCTATGATGAGAATTTTGCCGTGCTTGTGGACGATATCCGCAATCTTTTCTGCGTCACTGCAAATGCCGTAATAGTTCGGACTCGACAAGATGACCGCTTCCGCATCGGGGTTGTCCGACAAGAGCTTGTCGATCTGCGCCGGTGAAACCGCACCTGAAATGCCGTACTCTTCGATCATATCAGGGTATACGTACACAGGCTGTATGTCTCCCAGCACAAGCGCGTTGAAAACCGACTTATGGCAATTTCTTGCCATGATCAGCTTTTTGCCCTTGGGTACCGAAGCCAATATCGCCGCAATCACGCCTCCACTAGTGCTGTTGACCAAAAAATACGATTTTTTCGCACCGTAAAGCCGAGCATAGCGATCCTGCGCTTCTTTGATGATGCCTCCAACTTGAAACAGGTTGTCGGCACCCGGTAGTTCGGTCAGATCGCAATCCATCATATTCTCAAGAAACGGTGTATGCCCGAACCTCTTGTAAAATGCGGAACCTTTATGCCCCGGCATATGAAATGATGTCGTTTTTTTGGACGCATGTTGTAACAAAAAATCTTGTATCGGTGTATTCACGCTTGTCTCCATATCCGTAGAAATACTTTATTCGGATTCAATCCAGAAAATTTATTATACACGCTATCCACCGCTGTGTAAAGCGTAAAAAATGACGTATTCCCTTTACGATTATTTGTGATACTTCTCGTTTTTCATGATTTTGAAACTTCGATAGATTTGCTCCAACAGAATGACCCGCATCATTTGATGAGGAAAGGTCATTTTGGAAAAGGATAAGCTGTAATCGGCTCTGTTTGAGACCTCTTGTGAGAGGCCCTCAGAGCCTCCGATGATGAAAGATACCCTGCTCTTGCCTGAGACTTGCAGGTTCTCGATCTTGCTTGCCAAATCCTCTGAATCGATTTGCTTGCCACTGACCTCTAAGGCGATGACATAATCTTCTTTTTTGATTCGCTTTAAGATGTCCGCGCCCTCTTCGTCTCTGTCATCTTTGCTCGACTCTTTGATTTCGTCAATGTGAAGAACGCAATATTTACTCAGTCTTTTGGAATACTCAAAAACCGCGTCTGTCCAATAGGTTTCTTTTAACTTTCCGACGCACAAAATGGTAATGTTCATCATTCGATCACCCCGGAGGCCATGCCATTTTCCTTTTGCCCAAGATATGAAAATGAATATGCCCCACGGTCTGCATCCCATGTTCACCGCAATTGTTGACCACTCTGTAACCATTTTCCAAACCCAGAATTTGAGCAATCTCTTTGATTTTGACCATCATATGCCCCATCAGCTCCTTGTCCTCTTCCTGCACATCATCCATTGAAACGATGCGTTTTTTCGGAATCAAAAGAACATGCACCGGTGCCTGTGGAGATACGTCATGGAAACACAAAATCTGATCATCCTCATAGACGATGTTCGCCGGAATCTCCTTATTTACAATCTTACAAAAAATACAATCTGACATTTTAGTCCTCCTTTTCTCCTCTCATACCATCTTCATATAGACTTGTGAGCTTTATATTCACAAACGCATTCAAACAATTGTGATTGATATCGTCCTTATTGATATAAACTTTACTATAATGATCCGTATATCCGGTATAGCAGTCCAGATGTTCAACGTATTCTTCAATTAAAACGCGCCTTTGTTTGCCGATGTTGCTCTGAAAGAACTGCTTCGCCGATTGTTCGCCCGCAGCCATCAGCATAGCGCTTCTCCTGCTCTTTTCGTTTCCATCGATTTGCCCGCTCATTTCTGCCGCTGCAGTCCCTTTTCTACCCGAATATTTAAACACGTGCACTTTGCAAAACTGCACCTTTTGAACGATTTCAAGGCTCTTTTGAAAGTCATCTTCACTTTCCCCGGGAAACCCAACGATGATGTCGGAGCTGATGCCGTAATCCAGGTCAAAATCCCTCAGCACACGCACAATGTCCATATATTCATCGACGCTATACTTCCTGTTCATCAACCCAAGCACGCGGTCGCTTCCGCTCTGCAGTGAAAGGTGAATGTGATGGCAGAGTTTTTCATACTTGAACAGCTTTCGAACATAGTCCGCGTTGATGACGGTCGGCTCAAGGGAACTCAATCTGATTCTAAAGTCTCCATCAAGGCCATTCAATTCCTTGATGACATCTTCAATCCCATCACTGCCCGCAAATCCCTCCTCCGCTCCATAAAGCGCCGTGTTGATCCCGGCAAGCACGATCTCTTTAAACCCACTTCTGATCAAAGCCTGCGCTTCCGAAACGATGCTCTCCAAAGGCCTGCTTACGAGTTCACCACGCGCATAAGGGATGATGCAATACGAACAAAACCGGTTGCAGCCGTCCTGCACTTTTATAAACGCCCTCGTCTTTGATTCCGTCGCAGATTTGGGTTCGTCTTCGAAATACTCGTTTACACCCTGTATGGGCTTGCGACCATCCAAAAGTGCGCCGCCTGTCAAAAAACGTTCCAAATGATCGGGAATCTCCATCTTGTTTTTGTT
>WQWG01000037.1 GCA_009785435.1 Clostridiales bacterium | reverse complement strand
TCCGCTTTCAAGGAACGGCATATCTTCTTCCGGCAAAATGCTGGATATAACGCCTTTGTTTCCATGTCTTCCGGCCATTTTGTCGCCGACGCTTATTTTTCTCTTCGTCGCGACGTAACATCTAACCAGTTTATTGACGCCCGGAGGCAATTCATCACCGTTCGTTCTTGAGAACACTTTCACGTCAACAACGATTCCCGTCTCTCCATGAGGCACTCTCAGAGATGTGTCTCTTACTTCTCTTGCTTTTTCACCAAAAATCGCGCGCAGAAGCCTTTCTTCCGCAGTCAGTTCCGTTTCGCCCTTAGGCGTTACTTTACCTACCAAGATATCCGAGGAGGTAACCTCTGCCCCGATTCTGATAATTCCCTCTTCGTCCAAGTCTTTTAATGCATCTTCGCTCACATTGGGTATGTCTCTTGTGATTTCCTCGGATCCAAGCTTCGTATCTCTCGCTTCCGCCTCATACTCTTCAATATGGATCGATGTAAGCAAGTCTTCCATGATCAATCTCTCATTGAGAATGATCGCATCTTCGTAGTTGTATCCCTCCCACGTCATGAAGCCCACGAGCAGGTTTTTGCCGAGCGCCACTTCGCCGTTCGCAGTTGAAGGGCCGTCGGCGATTACTTCGCCCTCTGTAACGCGCTCTCCATGAAATACGATTGGCTTTTGAGTGACACATGTCGCTTGATTTGAACGTTTGAATTTTAATAAATTGTATACGTCAAGACCGTTCGTGTCATCACGTCTGACCTTGATCATATTCGCATCAACGTATTCAACGGTTCCCGTATGTTTCGCAAGCACAACAACGCCTGAATCTTTCGCCGCTTTGTACTCCATACCGGTTCCGACGATCGGCGGATCCGTCACAAGAAGCGGAACGGCCTGCCTCTGCATGTTTGAACCCATAAGGGCGCGGTTGGCATCGTCATTTTCAAGGAACGGTATCATCGCAGTCGCAACGGATACAACCTGTTTGGGCGATACGTCCATATAATCGACAAGTTCTCTCGGAACGAGATCGATCTCTCCTCCGGCACCCCTCGACGCGACTTTAAGGTTGACAAAATGCCCCTGCGAGTCGAGTGGCTCATTGGCCTGCGCGATGATCAGCATCTCTTCTTCATCCGCGGTGAGGTACTCGATTCTCTCAAGTACTTGTGCTGTTTTTTTATCGACAAGTCTGTATGGCGTTTCAATAAAGCCATACTCATTGATTTTTCCGTACGTCGTCAGTGAGCCGATCAGACCGATGTTCGGCCCCTCAGGCGTCTCGATCGGACACATCCTGCCATAGTGGGAGTGATGTACGTCTCTGACTTCAAACCCTGCTCTTTCTCTTGAAAGACCTCCCGGCCCAAGGGCAGAGAGTCTTCTTTTGTGCGTGAGTTCCGCCAAAGGATTTGTCTGATCCATAAACTGGGACAACTGTGAGCTTCCAAAGAATTCTTTAATGGCCGCAGTAACAGGCCTGATATTCATAAGCGCCTGCGGTGTTGTCACCTCTATGTCTTGAATCGTCATTCTTTCTTTGACGACTCTTTCCATTCTCGCAAGGCCTATCCTGAATTGGTTCTGTAAAAGCTCCCCGACTGTTCTAAGTCTTCTGTTGCCCAAATGGTCTATGTCATCGACGTTTCCGATGCCATGATTCAAATTGAGAATATAGCTGACGGAAGCGACGATATCGTCAATGATGATATTTTTCGGCGACAATTCATTTTTCCGCGCCATGAGCGCTTCTTTAATGGAATCATTGTCGCTGTTTTTTTCCAGTATCTCTTTCAGTACGGGATAATAGACTTTGTTCGGAATCTTAACGTCCGAAATGTCAAAATCAAGATAAGAAGACAACTCTACAAAGTTGTTTCCAATTACTTTTGTAACGGCATTGTCGCCGGATTTCCCGTTTACGAAGACATGTTTCACGCCCGCATTTTCAACGGCAAAGCCTTTCTCTCTGGAAATTTTCTGACCTTTTTCCACAAGAAGTTCACCGGTATTTGGGTCATAAACATCTTCTGCCGCTACTGTATCGATGATCCTGTTTGATAATCCAAGTTTCTTATTATATTTATAGCGTCCGACTTTGGCAAGGTCGTATCTCTTCGGGTCAAAAAACAGCGATTCAAGCAAAGACCTCGCGCTTTCAACGGTCGGAGGTTCACCCGGTCTTAGTTTTTTGTAGATTTCTTTTAACCCTTCTTCGTAATTGTCGGTCGCGTCTTTTTCAAGTGTTCGATTCAGCCTCTTGTCGTTCCCAAAGATGTCTAAAATTTCCTGATCGGTGCCGAATCCAAGCGCTCGGAGGAGCGTTGTAACCGGTTGTTTTCTCGTACGGTCTACCCTCACGGAAATGATTTCATTTGAGTCTGTTTCATATTCAAGCCATGCCCCTCGATTTGGGATGATCGTCGTAGAGAAAAGTTTGTTGTTTGATTTATCAACCGTTACGTCATAATATGGCCCCGGTGATCTGACAAGCTGGGTTACAATAACCCTCTCTGCACCGTTGTAAATGAACGTTCCTTTTTCAGTCATAAGGGGGAAGTCTCCCATGAATACTTCCTGCTCCTTTACTTCTCCGGTTTCTTTATTGACAAGTCTCACCCTAACTTTAAGCGGAGCCGCATACGTTACGTCGCGCTCCTTGCATTCCTCTTGTTCATACTTTGGAGGATCACTAACCGAGTAATCTATAAATTCTAAAACTAGATTTCCGGCATAATCTTTAATAGGTGAAATATCATCAAATACTTCCCGCAAGCCCTCTTTAATAAACCAGTCGTACGATTCTGTCTGCAGTTGGATCAAGTTTGGCATATCTGCGACTTCTTTAATTTTAGAGTAGCTTATACGTGTCTTTCTACCTAGCTTAACGGATTCCGGCATATTATCACTCCTTCTATGTTCAAATTTCGCTCTATTTGAAATTGAGGCCTAGACTGAGGCGCTGATTCAAAAATTGTATAGCAGTCTATTATAGTATCATATTATTTTTGTCCAGTCAAGAAAAACTTGTAAAAGTTGAATCGTTGCAAATTGAAAACCGCCAACTATTTTTGAAAACAGAATTGAGTATAGACCATTCTATACTCAATTCGCTTCTGCATCATGTTTATTGACAAGTTGTACTATTTTAATTCTACGACTGCGCCAACTTCTTCAAGCTGCTTCTTGATCATTTCGGACTCAGCTTTGTCAACGCCCTCTTTCAGGTTCTGCGGAGCTCCGTCTACAAGGTCTTTCGCTTCTTTCAGTCCAAGGCCTGTGATTTCTCTCACGACTTTGATGACTTTGATTTTTTCTGCGCCAGGGCTTGCAAGAACAACTGTAAATTCAGTCTGCTCTTCTGCGTCGGCCGCACCGCCGCCACCGCCGCCGCCCATGACAGCTACAGGTGCTGCCGCGGATACGCCAAACTCTTCTTCGCAAGCTTTCACAAGTTCATTTACCTCTAAAAGGGTCATATTTTTTATTGCTTCAATAATTTGTTCTTTATTCATTTTATCTTTCTCCTTATTTAAAATAGATTTCCGTTTGAATCATTACTTTGAATCTGCGACTGCTTGGAATGTACGAACCAGTTTTGATACCGGCGATTGTATGCTTCCCATGAATTTCGCAATCAATTCTTCTCTTGATGGCATTGCCGCGATCTGCTTGATCCCGTCGGCGTTATAAAACGTTCCGTCTACAAATCCCGCTTTGAATTCCATCTTTTTGTAGTCTTTGATGATGTCGTTCAATTTTTTGGCCGGCGCTGTCGCATCATCATAGCTGATGGCAAATGCGCTTGGCCCTTCAAGAACCTCCGCAAGCTGCTCATATTGTGTTCCTACGATTGCTCTCTTCACCAGTGTGTTTTTATATACGGTGTAGTCTACATTTGCGTCTCTGAGCTTCTTTCTCATCGCGTCTGCTTCAGCAACGGTTATGCCCATGTAGTCAATGACAACTGTGGACTTTGCTTTTTCAAACTTTTCCTTTATCTCATCGATAACGATTTGTTTTTTTCTTTGAGCTTCTACTGACATATTTCTCTCCTTTCTGAAGTAATGGCATTGTATGGTACTCAATAAAAAAACCTTGTACCACGCAGGACAAGGTCAATATTTTTATATATTGTACCTCGGTGGGGAATTAAGCTTTCGCACCCACTGTCTACGGTTTTCTTTCAATTGTTTAATTTAATGCTGATGCTGCTAAGGCATAACCTTCATCGGGTTTATTTTGACGCCCGGCCCCATCGTGGATGCAACCGTTATGCTCTTCAAATACTGCCCTTTTGCAGCGGACGGTTTTGCTTTTACAACCGCTTCTACAAGTGTATTGAAGTTGTCTTGCAGTTTGTCAACTCCAAATGAAACCTTACCAAGCGGCGTGTGGACGATGTTTGTTTTGTCCAAACGGTATTCTACTTTACCCGCTTTGATGTCTTGAAGCGCTCTTTCGATGTCCATCGTTACAGTTCCGGATTTCGGGTTTGGCATTAAGCCTTTCGGGCCGAGTACTTTACCCAGTTTTCCGACAACACCCATCATGTCAGGAGTTGCTACGACAACATCAAAGTCAAACCAGTTTTCACTTTGGATTTTTTGAGCCAGTTCGTCAGCGCCGACATAATCTGCTCCGGCCGCCTCTGCTTCCTGTGCTTTCGGACCTTTTGCGAAAACCAAAACCCTATGCGTTTTACCTGTTCCGTGAGGAAGCACCACAGCGCCCCTTACTTGCTGGTCTGCATGTCTGCCGTCAACACCAAGTTTGATGTGGACTTCAACGGTTTCGTCGAATTTGGCCTTTGCTGTCTGTGTTACCAGATCAAGAGCCTCTTTTACGTCGTAAAGATTTTCTTTGTTGATCAGCTTTGCTGATTCTGTATACGTTTTACTTCTTTTAGGCATTTTTGTTTACCTCCCTGTGGTCATAACGACTTTTAAAGTCTCCCACGAACGATTAGCCTTCAACTACAATTCCCATGCTTCTTGCTGTTCCTTTGATCATCCTTGTTGCAGCATCAAGATCTGCCGCATTGAGATCGACCATTTTGGTTTTCGCGATTTCTTCTGCTTGCGCAGTCGTGATCTTCGCTACTTTTTTCGTATGTGGTTCTCCGGATCCTGCCGTCAAGCCTGCTGTTTTTTTGAGCAGTACCGCTGCCGGCGGCGTTTTCGTTATAAATGTAAACGATCGATCCCCATATACGGTAATGACAACCGGTATGATCATTCCGGGCTGGTCGGCGGTTCTTGCATTAAACTGTTTGCAAAACTCCATGATGTTTACGCCTTTTTGACCAAGCGCCGGACCGACAGGAGGCGCAGGGGTTGCGTTTCCGGCTGCGATCTGCAGCTTAACATAGCCGTCTATTTTTTTTGCCATCTGATTTCCTCCTTTCCATCAGGAACTGTTCCTTAGATTTTATCGACCTGTCCGAATCCCAATTCGACAGGCGTATCTCTTCCAAACATCGAGATTTTGACTCGAAGCGTTTGTTTTTCCATACTGATTTCTTCGACGATCCCCATAAAGCTCTCGAACGGGCCATTGATGACTTTGATCGTATCGCCGACATCTATGTCTAAATCGATGTATACTTTTTCGATGCCCATTCTTCTCACTTCTTCATTTGTAAGCGGAATCGGTTCCGAGCCATGACCGACAAACCCGGTAACGCCCTGTGTATTACGCACAAGGTACCATGATTCGTTTGTGACGATCATCTTTATAATGACGTATCCAGGGAACATTTTCTTGGTTTTGACTTTTCGTTGGCCGTTTTTAATTTCCACTCGGTCTTCTGTCGGCACAACAATTTCGAGAATCAAATCCTTCATTCCCCGGTTTTCTACGATTTTTTCTATATTGATTTTTACTTTGTTTTCATGTCCTGAATACGTATGTACTACGTACCATTTGGCCTGGCTGTCATCCCGTGCGCCGCCACGAAACGGAGCATTTGAATCTTCAAGCTCAAATTGAGGCTCCTGAATTTCGTCGATTGCTTCGAGCGATTCCTGTCCCGTTTTGTTTTCAGTCTCTATCATCCTATATACCTTTGATTAGATATCAATGCGAAGCAACACTCTAAGCGCTTGCAGAACTGCATAGTCTATGCCTGCAAACAGAAGTGAAAAGAATGTACATGCAATAATAACGACGACCGTGAAAGAACCAAGTTCTTTTTTGGTAGGCCATACTACTTTTTTGATTTCTGTTTTGACGCCACGCAAATATTCACCAAAAGTCACTCTCTCTGCTTTGGGTCGCGGCCTTTTTTTTACGTCTTTATCTCTCTCTTTATTATCTTTAATATCCATGAATATGCCCTCAACTATTTCGTTTCTTTATGTGCTGTGTGTTTGTTGCAAAATTTGCAAAACTTGTTAAATTCAACACGATCCGGGTTATTCTTCTTGTTTTTCATTGTGTTATAATTTCTCTGCTTGCAATCTGCACATGCAAGCGTAACTTTCACTCTCATCTCAAGCATCCTCCGTTTAACCAAAAATACCGCTTAGATAGATTAACATACAATATTTTCATTGTCAAGTGTTATATTTTCCGGCTGTTGCATTTTGGCCGCCCTCTACATTAGAAAATGATACCGGCGGAGTTTTGAACCCCACCGGCTTTGAAACTGGTTTTTCGATGTTATTGTAAAGAAGCCAAGCCCTTATTCAAGGATCTCAGTTACAACTCCGGAGCCGACGGTTCTGCCGCCCTCTCTGATCGCGAACCTGAGTCCTGTCTCGATGGCGATCGGTGTAATCAGTGTGATCTCCATCTGGATGTTGTCTCCGGGCATGCACATCTCTGTGCCATCCGGTAATTTCAGATCGCCTGTTACGTCCGTCGTTCTGAAGTAGAACTGTGGTCTGTATCCGTTGAAGAATGGTGTATGTCTTCCACCCTCTTCTTTTTTCAGTACGTATACTTCGCCTTTGAATTTCGTATGCGGTTTGATCG
>WQWG01000036.1 GCA_009785435.1 Clostridiales bacterium | reverse complement strand
CCGGTGGTTATCGCGAAGGGGTTACACCTGTTCCCGTCCCGAACACAGTAGTTAAGTCCTTCTGCGCTGACAATACTTGGCGGGCAGCCGCCCGGGAAAATATGGCGCTGCCGGTTTCTAAGTGAAAAAACCATTTCTTGCAATTTATTATTGTAAGAAATGGTTTTTTTCGTTAAAGTGCAACTTTTTTTGTTTTTTTTCGTCAAATTACTATAGAACAAATAAATGGGATGTGTTATACTGTTTGTACAAACAAATATTACAAACAATATATAAGGAGGGATATTTATGAAAAGTACAAAAATAATGATTGCAGTGCTGTTGGTAGCAGTGATGGCATTCGGTACGTTTACAGCGTTCGCTGCGGAAGAGGCGTTGTCGAATGAGATGACAGACCGTTTTTACCTGATGGAAGATCAACCATATGATGATGCATTTTCAATGCTGAACAGCGATGGTGATCTGGTGATCCACATCAATGATGAAACACCGGTAACGTTTGAAGACGGTTCAGACGCAAGAGAGCGTTTGGAAGAAGCAGGAGACGAGAGCCTTGCGGATCTTCTTGAGGGTAGACTGCTTACGATCACGTATGGCATCGTTGCGCTTAGCTATCCGGGTCAAACTTGGCCAACAGACATCATCATTATGGATGAAGACACAGTCGATCCGGGAACCGGTGATGAGCTTCCTTTGAATGGTGAAATCGTTGTGAATGGCGTAATCATTGAAGCTTCTGCTCCATACCTGAACGGTGACGTTGTAATGGTTCCTGTGAGAGCAATCGCTGAAGCGTTAGGCTATGATGTTCACTGGATCCAAGAAACAAGAGGCGTTCGCCTTGGCGTTGCGACCAACCTTTGGATTGGACAAGACAGGTACGAAGTAGCCAGAATGGCTCCAATCACATTGGGAACAGCTCCTGAGCTAACAGAAGGACGCACATATGTGCCACTAAGCTTTTTCGGTAACGTTGTTGCAGGATACGCGTTTGTATTCGAAGGACAAGTTGTTATCGGAGACGGCGAAACAGATATGGAGTAATCCATTCCGTTTCAAAACATAAAAAGATCCCATCAGAACGGGTAGGTTGATACCTGCCGATGATGGTTGGTGCACACCCTGAGTGTGCTTGCATACCCCCGCCTTTCAGGCGGGGGTATTGCTGTATTGGGCAGCACATGGTATAATGTTTCATTGAGGAGTTGTATTTGTATGTTTGAATTAAGAGTGCTTTTTGTTGTACTGTTGTGCCTGCCTTTTTTATTGATTTGCGTGAAGCTGATGTTGAAACTGGTTGATGAGTTTATAAGGAATAAGAACAAATAGCAGCAATGCAATGCGAAGAGGAGTGCAAGGTGTCAACGATGAACAAATTTATTGTTTTTGAGGGGCTGGACGGTTCCGGGAAATCAACTCAAATTAAGATGCTGACGAATTATTTCAAAAAAGCAGGAATCGATTTTAAGTTATTGAAATTCCCCAGAATGGAAGAATCAATCATTGGTGAAATGATTGCTGCATTTTTGAGAGGTGAATTTGGAAACATTGAAGACATTCCTCCCTATTTTGTTGCGCTGATGTATGCCCAAGATCGAAATGACGCAAAACAAATGTTGCGTGAATCGATCGACAAGCATCAATATCTGATCGTTGATCGGTATGTTTCTTCAAACATTGCATTTCAATGCGCGAAAATAAGGGATGAAAAACAAAGAGCCGTGCTTCGAGACTGGATATTAAAACTGGAATATGAACATAACGCCTTGCCCAAGCCTGATATAACGTTTTATCTGAAAGTGCCGTTTGGATTTGTAAAAGATACATTGACAAGAGGCAGAGGCGGAAAAGACAGGGACTACTTAAAAGGGAATGCAGATATTCATGAACATGATTTGAATTTGCAAAGCAATGTTGATTTGGAGTATCTGAAACTGGCTGAACTTGACGCTAGCTTTCGAACGGTAGATTGCAGTACGAAAGACGGACAACTTTTACAGCGGTCAGAGGTTCATGATGCGATCATCAGGCTGTTGGGAATCGAAAAATGATGCTGAAAGAAGTAACAAACAATGATTTGCTGATCAAGCGCATATCACGCTCGATACAAAGCGGAAACATTTCACACGCGTATATCTTTGAGGGGAACGCATGCGCCGATAAAAGAATGCTGGCGAATGGCTTTGTGAAAGCGCTCCTCTGTGATGCAGAGCAAGGCGTGGGTTGCGGCTTTTGTATAACATGCATCAAAATTGCAAACGGGAATCATGAAGACATCATCTATGTACAAAAGGATGGCGCGAGCATCAAGGATGAAGCGATCGAAGACATGCAAGAGCGGTTTAAAAAGAAACCGTTCGCCGGAGAGCGCAACATCGCGATCATTGAAGACGCGGATACCATGACTGCAAGGGCGCAAAACAGGCTTCTGAAAACGCTTGAAGAGCCGTTTCCCGGTGCGATCTTGATCCTTTTGGCAAACAATTCAGAAAGCCTCATCAAAACGATCTTGTCAAGGTGCGTGATCATGAGATGGAACCCGTTTGTGACGGAAGACTTTGGTGAGCTGCTTGAGGAAGCCGAAGACCTTGTCAAAACGCTTTTAAACGGAGAAGCGTTTTATGTGAACAAATTGAAAATGACGCGTCTTTTTGAAAACAGAGATGATGCGTATCAATTGCTCGATTGTATGCAAATGTTGTGCGGCAAATCCATAAAGGAACACTCCGGCCGCGAATACGTAGCGATAAAATGTATAGAAGAAGCGCGTCAGGATTTGATGCGTGGGATGAATGTGGCATATACGTTAAAAAGTATGATACTTAAAATTGGAGGATAGAGAAAAGAATGGTGAGAGTAGCAGGAGTCCGCTTTAAAAGAGCGGGAAAAGTTTACTATTTCGATCCCGATGGCATTGAGGTGGGAACCGGAGAAAACGTCATCGTCGAGACGGCAAGAGGCCTTGAGTTTGGATCTGTCGTGTCGCCAATCAAAGAAATGGAGGAGTCAAGAATCGTAGCGCCTCTCAAAAAAATATTGAGGGCTGCAGACAAAAAAGATCTGCTCCAGCATAAAGAAAATGAAAAGCGAAAGCAAAAAGCCATTCAATTGTGTCAGGAAAAAGTCAACAAACATGGCCTTGTGATGAAATTGATCGACGTTGAATATACATTTGACAGCAGCAAGATCATATTTTACTTCACTGCTGACGGACGCGTGGATTTCAGGGAGCTTGTCAAGGATCTTGCCAGCGTATTCAAAATGAGGATCGAACTCAGGCAGATCGGGGTACGTGACGAGGCCAAAATGATGGGCGGAATTGGAAATTGCGGAAAAGGACTATGTTGTCATACATGGCTCCCGGAGTTCGAACCGGTATCGATCAAAATGGCCAAAGTGCAGAACCTTTCGCTCAATCCGGCAAAGATTTCCGGGATATGCGGGCGTTTGATGTGTTGTTTAAAATATGAAAATGACGTCTATATGGATTTGAGAAAGGGCATGCCGGAACAAGGAGAAAGAGTCAAAACGCCGGACGGCAATGCAGTCGTCGTCGAATCCAACATTTTAGAAAATATCGTGAAAGTGCGATTGGTTCTTGAAGAGAAGAGCGCAAGCAAACCTGAAAAAATGAGCACGGAAGTGTACACATACAAGAAGCCGCAGATTACGAGAGTTCAGAAAAATGTCGGCAAAGAAAAAGATATACTGGAAGACATCGATGAAGAACTGCTCGATGAAATCAAGGATCTGTTAAAAGATTAATTTGTCTGGATATGGAAAGAATCGATCACATCGGATTTGGGAACCTGAGGCTGATTCAGGATACAAACGCGTTTTGCTACGGCGTAGATGCGGTTATATTGGCGCACTTTGCGGCAGGCTTTTGTAAGCCGGCAGTAAAGGCGCTTGATATTGGAACGGGAACAGGTGTGATTCCGTTGATGCTGAGCCATATGTGCGGCGCAAGTGAAATCGTAGGGGTTGAAATCCAAGAGCGGTCATTTGAACTGGCGAATCGCAATGTCAGCTTGAATGGCCTTGACGGCAAGCTGCGGATGGTGCGCGGAGACATCGCGGACGCGGGGCTATTACAGGATGAAAACGGGTCATTTGGCCTGATCGTCTCGAATCCTCCTTATGTCAAAAAAAGCAGTGGCATGACGAGCGGCGCAGATGCAAAGATGATCGCAAGACATGAAACGACGGCCGGGCTTGATGCGTTTGTCGAAACGGCGGCGCGCCTGCTGAAGCCGATGGGCAGTTTTTGTATGGTTCACAGGCCCGACAGGCTCGTTGATATTTTTGATTCGTGCCGCAAACATCGGCTGGAGCCAAAGCACATGAGGCTTGTAAGCCCTGACAGAAGCAAAGCGCCCAACATCGTATTGATCCATTGTGTCAAGCACGGAGGCCCGAATTTGACATTGTTCAAGCCGTTATATGTATACGACGAAAGCGGAGAATACACAACCGAGATCAATGAAATTTATGAACGCTAAATAAAGCGACAAATCATGACGGAAGCATACACACCTACGATATATCCGCCAAGGCCTGCAGCAAAGGCGTGGCGGATGTTTTTAACGGCGGTGACCCCAAAGTACAGCGCAAGCACATAAAAGATCGTTTCGCAGCTTCCGACCATGACAGACGCAGCACGGCCGACAAGCCCATCGGTTCCGTTCAGCTCCATGATCGTTTCAGCAAGCGCAAGTGAACCGCTTCCCGATACGGGGCGTAACAAAATCATTGAGATGAGTTCTTGCGGGATGCCGATCAAATTGAAGATCGGTGCCAGCATGCCTTGGAAAAAATCCATTGCGCCGGACGATACGATTGCTTCGATTCCGATAAAGATCGCGATGATAAAAGGCAATATGCCTACGGCAGTGTGTATGCCGCCCTTTGCGCCATCGATGAACTGTTCATAAACAGGAGCTCTTTTGAAAAGGCCGTAGCCGATGATCCCTGTTAAAATGACGGGAATAAAAAGAATCGAGACCGTACTAAGAATAAAACTCATGTCTGCTTTTCCTTTCATAGATCTTGCATATCGTAATTGAAACCACCATTGAAATGAGCCCTGCGAGTATCGACGGGATGATGATGTCCCCGGGATCTGCCGCACCCAAGTCACTTCGGATTTTCACGACTGTAATCGGCACAAGCTGTATCATCGACATGCTGACGGCGACGAACATACACATGGCATTGCTTGCGGTCTTGCTTTTGCCATTTGCGGCATCAAGCATTTCCATTGACTTCAAAGAAAAGACGGTTGCACTGTTGCCGGCACCGAATATATTCGACATAAAACTCATGAGCATCATGGCGATCGTATCGCTGTTTTTTTCATGGGGAAACAAGAACCGTATAAATGGCAAGGCAAGTGTGGCCACTTTGTCGATCATGCCCGTTTTTTCAGCGATGTTCATGATACCGCTCCAGACAGCCATAATGCCTGCGAGGCCAATGACAAATTGAACAGCTCTTGTGGAACTTTCCATAAGCCCGGACGTAAAATCATGGAGCGTTCCGTTGAGAATCGAGAAAAGGATGCCCACGCAAATCATTGCAGCCCAAATATAATTCATCATTTTTAATTCCCTCCCGATTAAACATATTCAAAAAAAAACAAAAAAATGTTGAAATTATTCTTGCGCTGAACGATAATAGAGACAGTTGTAAAAATTATAGCGCTGCGCTTGCAGTAATGGAGGAAAAAATGGACATAACAATAACGCAAATCGATGTAGGCTTGCTCTTAATAGGTGCTGCAATACTTGTGCTTATTATATATTGCATCGCTTTTATGAAAAACTTAGTGGTAACGGTGAAACATGCGAATCGCATTCTTGAAGATGCACAAGTGATTTCAAAAATTGCAGCCGACCGCGCGCAGGATGTGGACAAAGTCGTCAGTGACATTGCTGACTCCGTAGGAAATATTTCGGATAGTATAAAAAGCAATCAAAACCCGATCTCTGCATTTACAGCCATTATCGGCGCATTTTCTGCAATAAAAAATATGGTTCAGAAAAACAAATAACCTCTTGACTAATTTTTTACAAAAGGATATAATTATTCCATGGCTTTATGTAATGAAGGGAGAATAATTGAATGAAGGCAACAGGTATTGTTAGAAAAGTTGACGTATTGGGTCGTATTGTTTTACCAATCGAGCTCAGAAAGAATCTTGACATCGAACGCGAAGACCCGATCGAAATTTATGTAGACGGTGAGTTCATCTTATTAAAGAAGTATGAGCCTGCATGCATATTTTGTGGCAACGCGAAAGACATCAAAAGGATTCGTGACAAAAATATCTGCAACGGATGTATAAAAGAATTACAGTCGTTGTAAATCTTTATAACTAAGTTATACATGTACGAGGGCCTGCGTATCAATCGAGCATTCGATTGATACGCAGGCTCTATGCGTCCTGAATCATCATTCGTTCATAAATTCCATTGCAAATATTGTCTGATTTTGGTATGCTTACAGTATCATTGATCGTAGGTGGTGTATTATGAAAAAGCGCGAGATTTTCACCATAATTGTGATGGCAGTGTTTCTCTGCCTTTTGATTGCCATGATCGTTCAGCTGTTTCCGCTGATCGAAGACATCTCCATGCATGTCGACGATGAGGCGAGTATCGTGGAGTATGTCCATTCATTCGGTTGGAGAGGCGTTCCTGCGCTCATCGGACTTGCTGCATTAGAAATTATCATTCCGTTCATTCCCGCGCCCGCAGTGGGCGTTTTGACGGGTCTCAGCTATGGAATCTACTGGGGGCCGCTTATCTTTCTTTCCGGGCTTGCACTCGGCAATCTATTCGTGATGATTTCCATGCGTCAGTTGCGCGGCTTGATGGCACGAAACAGAAAGCGTGACCCTGAGTCTAAGAAATCACATGTAAAAGAGCGACTTGAAAAAATCAAAAAACCGGAAATTGTTGCGTTCTTTTTCTCCTTGATTCCGTTTGTGTCCAGCACAGGCCCGTATCTGTTTGCGGAAACCCGTGTCTCACTGGGCAAGTACATCAT
>WQWG01000035.1 GCA_009785435.1 Clostridiales bacterium | reverse complement strand
GTCAAAGTATGGATCAACCATGGAGAAATACTTGACAAAGGGCTTCAAAGTGCGCTTCCTGATGAAAAATCAGATGGAAGAGACGGCAGGCCACCAAGAAGAGATGGCGACAGAAGACCAAGGAGAGACGGCGACAGACCTCCGAGGCGAGATGGTGACAGACCTCCAAGGCGAGACGACAGGAGAGACTCAAGAGGCGGAAGAGACGCAGGAGCGGAAGTTCCTAAGGCGATCAACCCAAGAACGAGAAAAAACCCTCCAAAGGCAGCACCTGCTCCGGAGCCTGAGTTCAAAGAAGAAGTTCCTCAAGTAGTAGAAGCAGCAGCGCCAGCGCCAACACCAGAAGTAGAAACAGCAGCGCCAGCCTCTTCCGAAACGCAAGAATAGACAAATACACAGGCACTTTCACCAAATCACTGACGTGATTTGAACAGAGCCATTAAGGAGGAAGATAACCATGTTAATGCCAAAACGCGTAAAACGCAGAAGAGTCCACAGAGGCAGAATGAAAGGTACAGCAACCAGGGGTAACACCGTGACGTACGGTTCGTTTGGTCTTGTGGCACAAGAATGCGGATGGATCACCTCAAACCAGATTGAAGCAGCAAGGATTGCAATGACAAGATCGGTCAAAAGAGGTGGTAAAGTATATATCAAGATATTCCCACATAAATCGGTAACGAAAAAACCGGCTGAAGTACGTATGGGTTCCGGAAAAGGAGCGCCTGAGTACTGGGTAGCAGTGGTTAAACCGGGTAGGGTCATGTTTGAAATGGACGGAGTTTCAGAAGACAGAGCCAAAGAAGCGATGAGGCTTGCGTCGCACAAACTCCCGATCAAATGTAAATTTGTCGTCAAAGGCGAAGCAAATAAAGCAGAGGGCGGTGAAGCATAATGGAATTAAAAAAGATAAAAGAAATGACGGAAGCTGAACTGAACGTTGAACTTAAAAAGAAGAAACATGAACTGTTCAACTTGAGATTCCAGCATGCCACAGGACAGCTTGACAACCCGATAAAGCTGAAAGACGTTAAAAAGCAAATCGCGAGAGTAAAGACGATCATGAGAGAGAAAGAGCTTAACGCCCAAAAAGAACTTAAAGTCGGGCAAGGCTGAAGAAAGGAGGATGTAATATGACAGTTGATATGACAATGGATAGAAATAAAAGAAAAACGAAAACAGGCATCGTCGTAAGCGACAAAATGGATAAAACTGTAGTGGTTGCAATCGAAGACTTCGTAAGACATTCCCTTTATGGAAAAGCCGTAAAGAGAACGAAAAAGTTCAAAGCGCACGATGAGAACAACGAGTGCAACATAGGTGATAAAGTTAGAATTATGGAAACAAGGCCGCTATCGAAAGATAAGAGATGGAGACTTGTTAACATTATAGAAAAAGTGAAGTAAGGGAGGCACCGGACTATGATCCAAGTAGAAAGCAGACTACGGGTTGCCGATAATTCAGGCGCAAAAGAATTGCTTTGTATCCGTGTGCTTGGCGGCACAAGACGCAAGTACGCGAACATCGGCGATATCATCGTATGCGCGGTAAAAGAAGCGACACCGGGTGGAGTCATCAAAAAAGGTGAAGTCGTAAGAGCGGTCGTTGTCAGAACAAAGCATGGCGCCAGAAGAACGGACGGCAGTTATGTGAAATTTGACCAGAACGCTGCGGTTATCATAAAAGAAGATAAAAATCCTGTTGGGACGCGTATCTTTGGTCCTGTAGCCAGAGAACTCAGAGAAAAGAGCTTCATGAAGATCGTGTCACTGGCACCGGAAGTACTGTAGGAGGTGGCAAGGGATGCAGATAAGAAAAAATGATGTGGTAATGGTCATTACCGGCAAAGACAAGGGCAAAAAAGGCAAAGTTCTAAAAGCGATGCCAAAAGAAAACAGAGTGATTGTAGAAGGTGTAAACATGCAGACGAAACACCAGAAACAAACCAGAACTGTAAAAGCGGAAATAAAGAACCAAGAAGGCCCGATCCACGTATCAAACGTAATGTATTATGATAAAAAGGCAAATGCGCCTACCAGAATTGGATACAAAATTGAAAATGGAAAAAAATTCAGAGTATCCAAGAAATCCGGTGAGGTACTCGAATAAGGAAAGGAGGAGACGATTTTGGCTGCAAGATTAAAAGAAGTTTACAAGAACGAAGCATTTAAAGAATTAATGGATAAATTTCAATATAAAAATGTAATGGAAGTGCCTAAACTTGAGAAGATTACCATCAACATGGGTCTTGGCGATGCAAAGGACAATGCGAAAATGCTGGAAACAGCAGTTGCTGAAATTGGACTTATAACAGGGCAAAGACCGGTTGTAACAAAGGCGAAAAAGTCGGTTGCGAACTTTAAAGTAAGACAAGGGATGTCCGTTGGGGCAAAAGTGACGCTTAGAGGAGACAACATGTATGAATTCGCGGATAAGCTTTTCAACATCGCTCTTCCCAGAGTAAGGGACTTTAAAGGCGTGAGCAAGAATTCGTTTGACGGCAGGGGCAATTACTCGATGGGTATCAAAGAGCAATTGATTTTCCCTGAGATCAACTACGATAAAGTTGACAAGATTAAAGGCATGAACATTGTTTTTACAACTACGGCTAAAACAGATGAAGAAGCATCAGCGCTTCTTTCCGCTCTTGGCCTGCCGTTTGAGAAATAGGGGGGAATTATGGCAAAAACATCTCTCAAAGTGAAACAGCAGAGAAAACCTAAGTTTTCTACGCGTGCATATACAAGATGCAGAATTTGCGGAAGACCGCACGCTGTTTTGAGAAAATATGGAGTATGCAGGGTTTGCTTCAGGGATCTTGCGTACAAAGGAGAAATACCAGGCGTGAGAAAAGCAAGTTGGTAGAAAATATCAGTAAGAAAGGAGACAACTGTAATGACGATGACAGATCCTATAGCGGATATGCTAACAAGAATCAGAAATGCCAACATAGTAGGACACACAACAGTTGATATTCCGGCTTCAAAGATGAAAAAGTCGATCGCCGGCATTTTAACTGAAGAAGGATATATTAAAGGATATGATGTAATCAGTGACAATAAACAAGGAATGATCAGAGTGCATATGAAATATGGAACTGATAAAGAAAAAGTCATCAGTGGCATCAAAAAAATATCAAAACCGGGACTTAAAGTTTACGCAAAAGCAGACGGAGTACCAAAAGTACTTGGAGGTCTTGGCATTGCGATCATTTCCACATCAAACGGAGTGATCAGCGATAAAGAGGCGAGAAAGCTGGGCGTAGGCGGAGAAGTAATCTGTTATGTTTGGTAGGAGGAAAGAAAATGTCAAGGATAGGTAAAAAAGCGGTTAACCTCCCTGCCGGCGTCGAAGTGAAAATTGACGAAAACAATTTGGTAAGCGTCAAAGGACCGAAAGGCGAACTTCAGGAACAGGTTAGCAAATTGGTAAAAATAGAAATGGAAGACGGTGTACTTTCAGTAACCAGAAGCGCCGATGACAAGCAATCAAGATCGCAACATGGACTTGCGAGAACGCTGATCAACAACATGGTTGAGGGCGTTACAAACGGCTTTCAAAAGAAGCTTCAGCTTGTGGGCGTAGGTTACAAAGCGGAAAAGAGAGGAACGGTTCTCGCAATGAGCCTTGGATACTCGCATCCGGTTGAGCTTGAAGATCCAAAAGGCATCACAACAGAGGTAACAACCCCTACAGAAATTATCGTTACAGGTATTGATAAAGCGATTGTCGGAAATTATGCGGCGGGCATCAGAGCGTGGAGAAAGCCTGAACCTTACAAAGGTAAAGGAATACGTTACGCAGATGAAGTGATACGCAGAAAAGAAGGCAAAACAGGCAAGAAGTAGAAAGGAGTTAAGTAGATATGGCGCATGAAAGCAGAAACGACAAACGTCTGAAAAGACATCGAAGAGTTAGAAAAAATCTTAATGGAACTCCTGAGAAACCGAGATTGTGTGTATTTAGGAGCCTTAAAAACATATACGCTCAAGTGATTGACGATGTGAACGGACACACGCTTGTAGCAGCTTCAAGCCTTGACAAAGAGTTAAAGGGCAAGCTGGAAAGCGGCGGAAATAAAGAAGCGGCAAAAGCAGTAGGCGAAGCCATCGCACAAAAAGCGCTCGCAAAGGGAATCGAAAACGTTGCTTTTGACAGAGGCGGATTTTTGTTTCACGGAAGAGTAAAAGAATTGGCTGATGGTGCCCGTGCGGCCGGCCTTAAATTCTAACAGGAGGAAAAAGGAATGCGACAAAATATGATTGATGCATCCAAGCTGGACTTAAAAGAAACCATTGTCAGCATCAGACGTGTAGCAAAGACCGTTAAAGGTGGAAGAAATATGCGTTTTAGTGTAACCGTAGTCGTGGGCAACGGCGATGGATATGTAGGTGTCGGGCTTGGAAAAGCACAGGAAATTCCTGAAGCTGTAAGAAAAGCGACAGAAGATGCAAAGAAAAATTTAATCCTTGTTCCTATGGTAGGGACAACAATTCCGCATAGAAATCTTGGAGTCTTTGGAGCAGGGCAGGTTTTGATTATGCCGGCATCTCCGGGAACCGGAGTCATCGCAGGTTCATCCGTTCGTACGGTGCTTGAATCAGCGGGACTGAAAGATGTAAGAGCGAAGTCGCTCGGCTCAAACAATGCCGGAAATATGGCATATGCGGCGCTTGAAGGACTCAAAACCTTGAAGACTGTTGAGCAGATCAGCAAGCTGAGAGGCAAGACAAGAGAAGAAATATTAGGATAGGGGGAAGACGCAAATGACAAAAAAGGTTAAAATCACTTTAACAAAAAGCGTAATTGGCGCTTCCGAAAAGCAGAAAAAGGTTGTAAAAGCGCTGGGGCTCAGAAAGATGCATCAATCTGTTGAACTGCAAGACACCCCGCATACCAGAGGAGCGGCAGCAAAAGTATCGCATCTGGTGACCTTAGAAGAACTGTTATAAGGAGGTGCAGAAGCTATGAAATTGCATGAATTAAGAGCAGCAGAAGGTTCGACCAAAGACCGCAAAAGAAGAGGGCGCGGCACAGCCAGCGGTCAGGGAAAAACAGGCGGAAGAGGCTCTAACGGTCAAAATTCGAGAAGTGGCGGCGGAACCAGACCCGGTTTTGAGGGCGGCCAAATGCCTCTTTACAGAAGAATACCGAAAAGAGGATTTACAAATAAATGGAAGAAAGAGTACACTGTATTAAACGTTGATGATTTAAACAAATTTGAAGACGGTACGGTTGTAACGCCTGAATTGCTTGCGGAAATCGGAATGATCAAACAAGTAAAAGAGGGTGTTAAAATACTTGGAGATGGTGTCATAGAAAAAAATGTAACCGTTAAGGCTCACAAATTTAGCAAAATGGCAATCGAGAAGATAGAGTCTGCCGGAGGAAAGACTGAGGTGATTTAGTATGGGTATGCTAAGAACAATCGCCCAAGCGTGGAAGATAGGCGACATTCGTAAAAAAATGATGTTTACCATCTTAATGTTGCTGATTTTCAGAATTGGGTCCAACATCCCGGTACCGGGTATCGATCGATATATTCTGCGCGATTTTTTCGAAGCAGGGGATACCGGACTATTTGCGCTGTTCGACATTTTTTCAGGCGGAGCATTTAGCAACTTTACCATTTTTGCGTTAAGCATAACACCTTACATTACAGCATCGATCATACTGCAATTGCTTACGATCGCAGTACCATCGCTGGAGAGGTTGGCCAAAGAAGGAGCGGAGGGCAAGAAGAAGATTGCGCAGTATACGCGCTACCTTACGGTTGTTCTTGCGTTTGTCCAGGCCATCGGAATGTCGCTCGGTTTGTTCAGAACTGCGCTTGTAGACACCGGATTTTTCTCGGTTACGGTCATTGTCTTAACGCTTTCAGCGGGAACCGCATTTCTTATGTGGCTCGGTGAGCAGATCAATGAGTACGGAATCGGAAACGGGATTTCGCTGATCATCTTCGCGGGTATCGTGTCAAGAATTCCGGCGGGAATCGGTATGATGTTTGCAAACTTTGAACTGGGCGGACTGGACATCGTCACGGTGATCGTATTCATCTTGTTCGCACTGCTGGTCGTCTTGGGAATCATCATGATTCAGCAGGGTCAGAGAAGGATTCCGGTACAGTACGCGAAACGCGTTGTCGGCAGAAAAATGTATGGCGGACAGTCAACGCATATTCCGATGAAAGTCAACCAGGCGGGTGTAATCCCTGTCATCTTTGCAATGTCACTCTTGCAGTTCCCACTGACGATCGGGATATTCTTTCCGGATACTGCGTTTTCAGTATTTATGGCAAATTGGTTTTCACCAACGGGTGCGCAGGGCGCATGGATATACTCTGCAGTTAACGCATTGCTGATCATCTTTTTCACGTACTTCTATACATCAGTAACGTTTAACCCGATGGAAGTTGCAGGAAACATGAAAGCAAACGGAGGCTTTATACCGGGCATCAGACCGGGCAAACCGACTGTTGAATATTTAAGCAAAGTTCTGACAAGAATCACTCTTGTTGGCGCTCTGTTCCTTGCAATGATTGCAACGATGCCGATTATCATCGATTCGGTAACAGGCCTCGGCATAGGATTCGGAGGAACATCTCTCTTGATCGCTGTCGGAGTTGCGCTGGATACGATGAAACAGCTGGAAAACCAAATGGTTATGAGAAATTACGAAGGATTTTTGAAATAAAAGTTATAGGAGATATGATGTTAAATCTGATTTTACTTGGCCCTCCGGGCGCAGGCAAAGGCACCCAAGCTGCCAAACTCAAAGAAAAGTTTAATGTTCCGCACATTTCAACAGGCGACATCTTTAGAGAGAACATTAAAGCAGGGACTGAGTTAGGGATAAAAGCGAAAGCATATATGGATAAAGGGGAGCTTGTACCGGATGACCTCGTTATAGAGATTGTGGAAGCACGTCTGCTTGAAGATGATTGCAAGAATGGGTTTGTACTGGATGGATTTCCAAGAACCGTGTATCAGGCAGAAGTGTTATCAAGCTTTTTCCAAGAGTCAGGATGGGGCGATTATAAAGTAATCGATCTATACGTTGATAAAGAGGAGCTGGTGAAAAGGCTTGCAGGCAGGCATCTTTGCAAATCATGCGGTGCGATCTACAATGTACCGGGTCTG
>WQWG01000034.1 GCA_009785435.1 Clostridiales bacterium | reverse complement strand
TTTGACGACGATGATGACGACACGCCTGACATCGATGACAGTCTTGACGATGAGGTTGTTATCAGCAGCGAAGATTTTTCTGAAGAATTATAGAATAGAAAGGGGGAGACTCTAATTGAATGATAGCAAGAATAACCATTATGAGCTAAATAATTTTGAGTCATTGCAAATCAGCCTTGCTTCCACGGAAAAGATATTGAGTTGGTCGCATGGTGAGGTAACAAAACCTGAAACGATTAATTATAGAACCCTTAAACCTGAAAAAGAGGGACTGTTCTGTGAAAAAATATTCGGAACGACAAAAGACTGGGAATGTCATTGCGGAAAATATAAAAGAATCAGATACAAAGGCATCGTCTGCGACCGTTGCGGCGTTGAAGTAACAAAAGCCAAGGTCAGAAGAGAGCGCATGGGACACATTGATCTTGCTGCGCCTGTTTCACACATCTGGTATTTCAAAGGGATACCGAGCAGAATGGGTCTTATTTTAGACATTTCACCCAGAAATCTTGAAAAAGTTCTGTATTTTGCGGCCTATATCGTGACGGATCCGGGAGAAGAGACGGATTTTGCGTACAAAGAAGTTCTGACAGAGCAGCAATACAGAGAGGCAAAAGACAAATATGGAAGTGCGTTTAAAGCGGCGATGGGGGCTGACGCCATACGCCAACTTTTGCAGCATATAGACCTTGTGGCGCTTTCCGATGATATGCGGAAAAAGCTGAAAGATGCGACCGGACAGAAAAAAATCAGGATCGTCAGGCGTCTTGAAGTCATAGAAGCGCTTCGCCTTTCCGGCAACAAACCCGAGTGGATGATCATGGAAGTCATTCCGGTCATTCCTCCTGACCTGCGCCCTATGGTGCAGCTGGACGGCGGAAGATTTGCGACATCTGACTTGAATGATCTATACAGAAGAGTGATCAACAGGAACAACAGGCTCAAGAGACTTCTTGAACTTGGCGCACCTGATATTATTGTCAGAAATGAAAAAAGAATGCTTCAGGAAGCTGTGGATGCGCTGATCGACAATGGAAGAAGAGGCAGGCCGGTCACAGGGCCGGGTTCAAGGCCTTTGAAATCTCTTTCCGATATGTTGAAAGGAAAGCAAGGCAGATTCAGACAAAACCTGCTCGGAAAACGTGTTGACTATTCCGGAAGATCGGTTATTGTCGTTGGGCCGGAACTGAAGTTTTATCAGTGCGGACTTCCGAAGAAAATGGCGCTTGAATTGTTCAAGCCGTTTATCATGAAAAAACTCGTCCAGAACGGACACGCGCATAACATCAAGAGCGCAAAGCGCATGGTCGAGAAAATAAGGGGCGAAGTATGGGACGTTCTCGATGAAGTCATCAAAGAACATCCGGTGCTTTTAAACCGTGCGCCGACGCTTCACAGGCTTGGGATACAGGCGTTTGAACCGGTACTGGTCGAGGGCAAGGCAATCAAGCTTCACCCGCTTGTTTGTACGGCCTACAACGCTGACTTTGACGGAGACCAGATGGCAGTCCATGTACCTCTGTCTGTAGAAGCACAGGCAGAAGCAAGATTCCTGATGCTTTCCGTGAACAATATCCTTGCGCCGAAAGATGGCTCTCCAATCACCACGCCTACACAGGACATGGTTTTGGGAAGCTACTATTTGACGCACCCGGGTTCTGAGGGCGAAAGAACTGCCGCCAATGAAAAAGGCGACGGAAAAACATTCACAGATTACAATGAAATGCTCATGGCGTACCAAAACGGTGTCGTCGGTCTTCATGCCAAGGTAAAGGTAAGAAGATTTATAGGCAAAGACGATAAAAAAGGCAAGATCATTGAGTCCACGGTGGGACGATTTATCTTTAATGAAAATATTCCGCAAGACCTTGGATACGTTGACAGAGATGTTGACCGGCATTCACTGGAGGTGGACTTCCTTTGCGACAAGAAAAAACTTGGGCAAATCATTGACAGATGTTATCGCATACACGGCAACACCGGAACGGCCGTCATGCTTGACCATATCAAAGACATGGGCTTCCACTATTCGACGATGGGCGCGATCACGATCGGTATTTCAGACATGAAAATACCGGAAGAGAAAGCGGTGATCATCGCTGAATCCGAAAAGCTCGTAGAGAAATACGAAGCCGCTTACAGAAAAGGCCTTGTATCAAACGAAGAACGATATGAAAAAGTAATCAGCATCTGGAACAAGACGACAGAGGAGATCGCGGATGCGCTTATGGCGTCGCTTGGGATTTTAAACAACCTATACATCATGGCACATTCGGGCGCGAGAGGAAGCAAAAACCAGATCAGACAGATTGGCGGAATGCGTGGCCTTATGGCAAATGCGTCAGGAAGAACGATCGAAATTCCAATCAAAGCAAACTTCCGAGAAGGACTTTCTGTTTTGGAATACTTCATTTCCACAAACGGTGCCAGAAAAGGGCTTGCCGATACAGCACTTAGGACTGCGGACTCAGGGTATTTGACGAGAAGACTTGTAGACGTTTCACATAACGTGATTGTGCGCGAGTTTGATTGCGGAACCGATGAGGGAATCGAAGTAAGAGCATTTACGGATGGCAAAGAAATCATTGAGCCGCTTAAGCTGAGAATCGTAGGCAGGATATCGCTTACGGATATCTATGACCCCAATACAGGTCTTTTGATCACAGAACAAAATGAAGAAATCTCAGAGCATGCGGCGGAACATATCGAAGACTGCGGCATAGAAGCCATCGCGATCCGGTCGGTCATGACATGCCACAGCGTGACAGGCATATGTGCCAAATGCTACGGCAGGAACCTTGCGACAGGTGAAAGCGTAAACATCGGAGAAGCGGTAGGCATTACGGCGGCACAGTCCATCGGAGAGCCGGGAACACAGCTCACGATGAGGACGTTCCATACAGGAGGCGTAGCGGGCTCTGACATCACACATGGTCTTCCCAGAGTTGAAGAGCTGTTTGAAGCGAGAAAACCGAAAGGTATTGCTGAGATATGCGAAGCGGATGGTACGGTCGTTTCGATCGAAACCAGAAAAGACAATAAGACCGAGATCAAAATCAGAGGAGAAGAAGAACGCGTCTACATCATCCCTTATGGCGCAAGGCTGAATGTAAAAGAGGGCGACTACGTGATCGCGGGTGGCCAGATTACAAGAGGGCCTCTGAACCCACATGATATTCTAAGGCTGAACGGCGTTGAGGGCGTATATCAATATCTTTTGAAAGAAGTACAGCGTGTATATAAGCAGCAAGGCGTTGACATCAACGACAAACACATAGAAGTGATCGTAAGCCAGATGCTTTCCAAGTTCAGGATCGAAGACGCGGGAGACACATCTCTGCTTCCGGGCGGACTCTACAGCAAATTTGAGGTAGATGAGGCGAATCAGGATGCAATTGCAAAGGGTGGAGAAGAAGCGTTGGCAAAGAGAGTGCTTCTCGGAATCACGAAAGCATCGCTTGCCACAAACTCGTTCCTTTCAGCAGCTTCGTTCCAGGAGACGACAAGAGTCTTGACAGACGCGGCGATCAAAGGTAAAAACGACAAGCTTCTCGGACTGAAAGAAAACGTCATCATCGGAAAACTAATTCCTGCCGGAACAGGCATGAAGCGTTACAAGAACATCGACGTGGACTATGGCGTCAATACGGAACTGATGGAATCGTATTCCGCACAATACCCGGAAGAAGACGATGACATGTACGTCGAGCTCGGCGACATGGGAACCATCTTTGAAATGCAAAATGGGTATGAGACGGGCGCTAAAAATGAAACGCCGACTTCATACGAAATTGAGTTGCCGGAGATTGTTGAACTGGAACAATAGAACCGAAACAATGGCAACAATTTATTTGACACATGCCAAACATTTATGATAAACTTTTTAGGTATGTAAATTATTAAACTTGATAGAAAGGAGAAAAAAATGCCTACAATCAATCAATTGGTACGCAAAGGAAGAACCAGCTCAGAAAAAAAATCCACTGCACCGGCTTTGTTGAAAGGACTCAATTCGCTTAGAAGAGAGCATACCGATGCAAACTCGCCGCAGAAGAGAGGCGTATGCACTTCGGTTAAGACTGTTACTCCTAAGAAACCGAATTCGGCTTTGAGAAAAGTCGCAAGGGTTCGTCTTACAAACAACATCGAAGTAACCGCATACATCCCGGGAATTGGACACAACCTTCAAGAGCATAGCGTTGTTCTGATCAGAGGCGGAAGAGTTAAGGACTTACCCGGTGTGAGATATCACATCGTGAGAGGCACACTTGACACTGCCGGCGTAGCAAACAGAGGCCAGGCCCGTTCAAAATACGGTACGAAAAGGCCTAAAAAGAAATAAAGAGAAAATCGGGAAAATAAAAAAGTGCCCTTGATATAGAAGATTATCATGTGCGCCACGGCTCGGTAAGATCTGTATAAGGTCTGTATCGAGGTCGAGTACCCCGAATAGGCCAGTCCTTTGGAAAACGGAGGATTGGAATCAGGCAAGGAGGGAAGAGAAGTGCCAAGAAAAGGTAGTATACCGAAAAGAGAAGTACTTCCAGATCCGGTTTACGGAAGTGTTGCTGTCGCAAAGCTGATCAATAGCATCATGCTGGATGGCAAAAAGGGTGTTGCCCAATCAATCGTATATGATGCGTTTGAAAAGATTGGGAGCACATCCGGACAAAACCCATTGGAAGTATTTGAAAAAGCAATGAATAACATTATGCCTGTGCTTGAAGTAAAAGCAAGGCGTGTTGGTGGAGCAAACTACCAAGTTCCTATGGAAGTCAGAGAAGAAAGACGTCAGACGTTAGGTCTCAGATGGCTTACAAAATACACGAAAGCCAGAGGCGAAAAGACGATGGCAGACAGGCTTGCCAAGGAACTGCTGGATGCGTCAAACAGCACCGGCGCATCGGTCAAGAAAAAAGAAGATACCCACAAGATGGCGGAAGCGAACAGAGCGTTTGCTCACTATCGTTGGTAGGGTTAAACCGTTAGAAAGCAATTCAAATTAGTAAATAAGGAATGCAGAAAGGAGGATTTGAATATGCCTAGGGCTTTTTCACTAGAAAAGACAAGAAACATTGGAATCATGGCGCATATAGACGCCGGAAAAACCACGACGACCGAGAGGATTTTATTCTACACGGGCAAAACGCACAAACTTGGAGAAACACATGAAGGTGCGGCAACGATGGACTGGATGGAACAGGAGCAAGAACGCGGCATTACGATAACCTCTGCTGCGACTACTGCACAATGGAAAGATACCAGGATTAATATAATTGATACTCCGGGGCATGTGGATTTTACAGTGGAAGTAGAGAGGTCGCTCAGAGTTCTGGATGGAGCAGTTACAGTCCTTTGTGCAAAAGGCGGCGTTGAGCCGCAGTCTGAAACGGTATGGAGACAAGCTGAAAAGTACGGTGTTCCGAGAATGATATTCATCAACAAGATGGATGTCACAGGCGCGGATTTTTTCAGAGTCGTCGAGATGGTCAAAGACAGACTGAAAGCAAACGCAGTGCCGATACAATTACCCATCGGTGTTGAAGACAGTTTTAAAGGGATTGTTGACTTGGTGCAGATGGAAGCAGAAATCTATCATGATGAGCTTGGAAAAAATTATTCTGTGGAACAAATCCCGGCAGAGCTTGTGGCTCAGGCTGCAGCACAGAGGGAAAAGCTTGTGGAAATCGCAGCTGAAGCAAATGAAGAATTAACAATGAAATTCCTTGAGGGTGAAGAAATTACCATAGAGGAATTGAAACAGGCGATTAGAACAATGACCATAGAGGGCAGGATGATTCCTGTCGTATGCGGTTCGGCTTACAGAAACAAAGGTGTGCAGATTTTGCTTGACGCCATTGTGGACTATATGCCTTCGCCGATCGATATTCCGGCAATTAAGGGAATCGATCCGAGGGATGACAGTGAAGTTGAGAGGCCGGCAGATGACAAAGGTCCATTTTCCGCGCTTGCGTTTAAGATCATGACAGATCCGTTTGTCGGAAAACTTGCGTTTTTCAGAGTCTATTCGGGCACTGTGAAATCAGGAGCGCATGTATACAACTCGACGAAAAGCAAAAAAGAGAGACTCGGAAGAATTCTTCAGATGCATGCAAACAAAAGGGAAGAAATCGAAGAGGTATTTGCAGGAGATATCGCTGCCGTAGTAGGTCTGAAAGATACGACGACGGGAGATACGCTTTGCGATGAAAAACAATTGGTCATCCTTGAATCAATGCAGTTCCCTGATCCTGTTATAGAGATCGCGATCGAACCAAAGACGAAAGCCGGTCAAGACAAGATGGGTGTTGCGCTTATGAAATTGACGGAGGAAGATCCGACGTTCAAAGCGTATACCAATGCAGAAACCGGTCAAACGATCATCGCAGGAATGGGAGAACTTCACCTTGAAATCATCGTAGACAGACTGCTCAGGGAATTTAAAGTCGAAGCAAATGTCGGAAAGCCGCAAGTTTCATACAAAGAGACATTGACTGCGCCGGCAGATGTGGACTACAAATACGCCAAACAGTCCGGTGGACGTGGACAGTACGGACATGTCAAAATCAGGGTTACACCAAGAGAACCGGGTGCAGGGTTTGAATTTAAAAACTCAATCGTTGGCGGATCAATTCCCAAGGAATACATTCCTAAGGTTGAAGACGGGATCAAAGAAGCGATGCAAAACGGACCGCTTGCGGGATATCAAGTCGTGGACGTGGAAGTCGAACTTTACGACGGCTCATACCATGAAGTTGACTCTTCGGAGCTTGCATTTAAGCTTGCGGGAAGTATGGCATTCAGGGAAGCCGCCAAAAAGGCAAAACCGGCACTTCTTGAACCAATATTCAAAGTAGAAGTAACGGTTCCCGAACAATACATGGGTGATGTGATCGGAGACATCAGTTCAAGGCGCGGCAGGATAGAAGGTTCTGACATTGCCTCCGGTGCTGCTGTCGTCAGGTCGATGGTACCGCTTTCAGAAATGTTTGGATACGCGACAGACCTCAGGTCAAAAACACAAGGACGAGGCGTTTATACAATGCAATTCGACCATTTTGAAAAATTACCGGACAGTTTACTCGAAAAGATTAATAAATAATAATAGAAATTTAAAGAGAGGATAAAAAAATGGCAAAACAAAAGTTTGAAAGAACGAAACCGCACGTCAATATAGGAACAATCGGCCACGTAGACCATGGAAAGACGACATTGACGGCGGCGATCACAAAAACGCTGCACCAGAGATACGGACTGGGTCAACAAGTAGCGTTCGACCAGATAGACAAAGCACCGGAAGAAAAAGCGAGAGGAATCACGATCGCAACA
>WQWG01000033.1 GCA_009785435.1 Clostridiales bacterium | reverse complement strand
TATTTATATTGGTCGGTATTGCAGGATTATATGCAATAACATTTTTCTGGGACAGAAAGCCGATCTCAGTGCCATCATAATCATATAAGATGTTTAAAAACAGGACATCGGCTCAGCCTCCCTTTTCTGATTTGAGCGGGAGGCCGAGCCGTCCGTTTATTTGTTAGATGTAAATCCTGATTTTAGCAGCGTATTTGATGAGGCTCTTCGTAGTCGCATCCACTTATAAAACTGCACCCATTGCAGAATATTAAAATCAGAATTAAGAAGAAGAACAGTAAACTGCTGTCAAATCCACCATATCTCATATTCATTACCTCCTTGACGTTTTATAGTGCTTTGATTTTTTTATTACTATATGCCATGGGTAATGTTTGTGTTACTTACAGTTTACGTTCTTTGAGCAGTTCAAATAATTTTTTCGCTTCGTCTTTGTGAAGCGTAATGCCGCGCGACATGTGTTCGTGATTGGGATCCCAGTCTCTCAAGTCATATTTCTCATTCCCTCCGTTCCATGCCACAATATTCAGCTCTTTTTTCCACCCGGTCGGGTGCGTCGAAATAACGCCTACATGTTCCACGATTTCAAACGTGATTTGATCTTTTTCATTCACCGCCATGACAATCCTCCTTTCGATTGTATAATTTATTTATTTTGTATTATTATTTCACAATAGTTAATATTTGTCAATATGCGGCATAAAATTTTTTATTCAATTTGGGGAGATGAAAATGATGTTCTATCTCCCTCGATTTAAAAGCTGCCTTACATTCTCATTTATGTTGCCACCCGCAAATACGGAATTGCCTGCGACGATGATCTCTGCTCCGGCATCTACAAGGCTGTCCACATTATGGATCGTTACGCCGCCGTCCACTTCGATTTCGAAGTTCAGGCCTCTGCTGTTTCGAATTTCCGCAAGATGGCGTATCTTATCCAAGCTGAACTCGATAAACGACTGGCCGCCAAATCCCGGATTGACGGACATGATCAAGACCAAATCAACTTCGTTGAGGATAGAATCCAAGACCGAAAGCGACGTCCCCGGGTTTACCGAAACACCTGCTTTGACGCCAAAGGACTTGATATACCGAATCGTCCTATGTATGTTCGGGCATGCCTCTTGGTGAACCGTAATATATTCTGTCGCGTCCGTTATGAAGTCCTCTATATACTTGTCCGGGTTTTCAATCATCAGATGAACATCAAACGGCAATGTTGATTTGCCGCAAAGGCTTTTCATGACGCTTGCCCCAAAGCTGATATTCGGAACGAAATGTCCATCCATCACATCAATATGAATCAAATGCGCTCCGGCTTTTTCGATGCCGGATACTTCTTCCCCCAGTTTTGAAAAATCTGCGGCCAAAATAGACGGCGCAAGTTTAAACATAGCTTTTTACCTCAAAATTCACGATTATTGATAACTTCTTCAACCATTTCTTTATAGGAGTCGTATCTCGATTGATGGATCGTCCCTGCTTTCACCGCATCGATCACAGCGCATCCCGCTTCTTTTATGTGCATGCAGTTTCGATATTTGCATTGTCCATACAACTTTTCGATTTCAGGATATAAGTGCTGAAGTTCATCCGCTTCAACGTCGATTACGTCAAACGAGGTGAATCCAGGCGTGTCGTAAACCATAGCGCCTGACTCAATCTCGAAGATCTCCGCATGACGGGTCGTGTGTTTGCCTCGAGATGTCTTTTTGCTGATTTCACCTGTTTCCGCTTCCGCCGACGGCAGCAAAGCATTGAGCAAAGTTGATTTTCCTGCACCTGACGGCCCCGCCAATGCGTATTTTTCTTTCTTGCCCATCGATGCTCTTAACGCGTCAATGCCGTCTCCGGAAAACGCGCTGACGAACACAACCGGGTAAATGTTTTCATAAATTTCTTGAATGGTCTGTATTTTTTCCTCGTCCGCCAAATCCGTCTTGTTGACACAAATCATCGCTTCTGCTTTATTTTTTTCCGCCATGACTAAAAATCGATCCACGACTCTCAGGTTCGGTTCCGGTTTCGCCGCTGCAATGACGACGACAAAACAATCCACATTTGATATCGGCGGCCGGATAAATTCATTTTTTCTTTCATCGATCGCATTGATGACCGCATTGCCGTCTTGCAGAACTTCAATGGTAACAACATCGCCAATCTTTGGAATGATCCCATCTTTTTTAAAGATGCCCCGCGCCTTGCATTCAAAAATCGCATCATCCGTCTTCACATAATAAAACCCTGCGATTCCTTTGACGATCAGTCCTTTCATCAAGTCAGTACCCCGGTATTAAAATTGACGTCTCGCCTCATGACTGCAGTACCGTCGATGATGACCGTAACCGTTCCTTGGCCTCTGCCTGTCAGCGTTATCGTCTCGCTCCCGTCATCTCTGATTCTCTGCTGGTTTGTAAAAATATTTCTGGTTCCCTCCGCATCCGTAAGGGTCACGGTCAGGAAAAACACCTGATTGTCCGCAAGGTCGGCATAGTTGAGTACAAGCGTTACCGGCCTTGGTTCTTCCGGTTCAACCGGCTCCGGCGGCGCTACCACAGCAGCAGGCCCCAAACTGACCCTGAAGTTCACAGCCGTGCCGTGCGCAAGCGTTTCTCCCGCTCTGTACTGTTGCCACATGACTTGCTCTTTTTCAAACGCGTCACTATGTTCAGTCGTCACGTTACCCGGCGTAAGCCCCGCGCTTTCCAGCTCACTTTTAGCGGCTTCTATATTTTTTCCCAATAGCTCGGGCATGGTGGCTTCCGCTCTGCCCTCACTTGTCACAAAATTGATCGTGGTTCCGGCTCTTGCCTCTGTTCCTTGCTCCGGAGTCTGGCTGATTATAATTCCGATTGGCGCATTATCCGGTCTTGATGTTCTGGATCCTACCTGAAACCCATGCAGTTCAATCATTGCCACCGCGTCATCAGCGGTCATTCCGAGAACTCTTGGAACTCTGGGGTTCGTGCCGTCGCGCGTGCCTATGCTTACATTGACGACAATGGTTCGTCCCTCTCTTACGATGCTGTCCTCCGGCGTGTCTTGCGATACGATTGTACCGGCATCGAACTCCTCGCTGATCACCTCGTCACCTACCCGTATCCTCAGTCCTATGCTGTCCAGTTCTTCTTCTGCGTCTTCAAGTGTGAGTCCTATAAGGTTTGGCACGGCGACTTCGGGAATGTTTCCTGCCGGGCCGATGCCTAAAAACGACCCTACCACAATGCTTGCCGGAATCGCGCACACCAATGCCAAGATGATCGCAAGCACTCTTAATTTATTGATCTTGATCTTGGGTTTGCCGTTTTTCTCCTTTTTGCCCATCTTGTCTGTATCCTTTTTTTCCGCATCCGTTTTGGCATGTCCATCCGATTGCAGCATCTCTTGTTCCGTATTTTTGTGTCTTCTTACGCCCCCTACAGCCGAGTCTCCTACAATACTTGTCACATACTCCAGGTTGCTCAAAGCCTCCAGCATCTCATCCGCCGACTTGTAACGGTTGACTTGAATCTTGTCGGTCGCTTTCATCACGATCTGTTCAAGCCTTGGAGGGATTCCTGAAGCGATTTTGCTTGGCGGAACCATTTCGTCATTGACATGCATCAGCGCTATGCTGACCGGGTTGTTTCCGTCAAACGGCACTTTGCCTGTAAGCATTTCATACAAAACGATCCCCAACGCGTATATGTCTGACTTTTCATCCACATAACCGCCTCTCGCCTGTTCCGGCGCAAAGTAGTGGACGGAGCCCATCACCATTCCGTCGTTATCAACCAAAGTCGAATCCGTAACCGCTTTCGCGATTCCAAAGTCCGTGATCTTTGCGGTTCCATCCTGCGTAATAAGGATGTTATGCGGTTTTACATCCCTATGTATAATATGGTTTTTATGCGCAAGGCTTAACGCAGAAGCAATTTGTTTCGCGATCTCAATCGCTCTCCTGTAATCAAGAGGCGCTTCTTCTTTAATCACATCACTAAGCGTTCTGCCCTCAATCAGTTCCATAACAATATAATTGATATTGCCTTCTCGCCCGACATCATAAACATTCACAATGTTCGGGTGGGACAGGCTTGCCGCAGCCTGTGATTCTTTTTTAAAGTTTTCAATAAATTTAACGTCTTTAATAAAATCCGGTTTTAATATTTTAATTGCCACAAACCGGTTCAGCAGTCTGCATCTGGCCTTATAGACCACCGCCATGCCGCCGTCACCGATTCGATCAAGCAATTCGTATCGTCCTGCAAGAATCCTGGTGCCCATTTCTTAGTCGTCCCCCTTAATTTTCAAACAAATTACTGTTATATTATCACGTCCGCCGTATTGGTTTGCTTTGTTTACCAGGTTTGTACACATTTCCGGCATACTTGTGTGTGCTGCTGCAATTTTGCGAATCATATCATCTTCTATTTCCCCGTGAAGCCCATCCGTACATAAAATAATGACATCCTCAGAAACGATGGGAACGCAGAAAAAATCGGGTGACGTTGATGCCTCACCCCCGATTGCTTGTGTAATAATATTTTTTTTCTCATGAAACTGCGCTTCTTCTTTTGTAATGATGCCTTTTCTGATCAGCGCATTCACATATGTATGATCTTCGGTAATCTGAAACAACATTCCTGCTCTAAAAAGATAGGCTCTGCTGTCTCCGACATTCGTCACATACGCGTTGCCTCCGTCAATGTAGACAATGGCCACCGTTGTTGCCATCCCTCTGTTTTCATGTTGAAGCTTTGACAAATCATAGATGTTTCTGTTGACTTTTTCAATGCACTTGGCGAAATAATCTTGAATCTCCCTTTCGGTAAAATCTTTCTCTAAGGCATTGTTTCTGATGTATTCAACAATCTTGCTGATCGTCGTTCTGCTCGCGATTTCGCCGGAATTGTTCCCTCCGACGCCATCCGCAACCATAAAAATATTTTGTTCAGGAACCACAAAAAAAGCGTCTTCATTGTTTATTCTTTTCAGTCCTTTATCGCTTTTAAATCCTACTTCTACCATACTTGCATCCTGTCTACAATGATTGCGTTTTTCTCATCTTGCAAATGAAAAACCCGTCTGTCCCGTTCACGTTGGGCATCAGTTGAATCGCTTCTTCCTTGACAAACGCGGGGTTCTCTTTCAAAAATTCTGATACCACTTTTTGATTTTCATCCGGATTGATCGTACAGGTGCTGTACACAAGCACACCACCCGGTTTCACGTACGCTGAGGAGGATGAAAGGATGTGCAGTTGTTTTTCCGGCAAGCTGTCCATCTCAAGCGTCCTTTGTTTATACTTGATTTCAGGCTTTCTGCGAACGACTCCAAGCCCCGAACAAGGCACATCCGCCAGAACCCGATCTGCTTTCCCGACCATTTTGAAGTCAATTTTTGCGGCATCCCATGGTCTTGTTTCAACAATCGTGATGCCAAGCCTTTGGGCTTCATCGTTTATCAACCCTAGTTTTCTGATGTAAATATCGGATGCGATGATTTTCCCGTTGTTGTTCATTCTTTCGGCGATCGCCATTGTTTTGCCACCCGGAGCCGCGCATACATCCATCACCACGTCCCCCGGTTTTGGGTCAAGCACCGCCGCAACCAACATAGACGACTCGTCTTGTATCGAAAACAAACCTTGTTTAAACATCTCGCTATCGATCAGCACATGTGCATTTTTGACGTAAAGGGCGTTGTCATACAGTTTTCCTCTTTCAACCGTGCACCCGGCCGCCTCGATACGCTTGATGAGTTCCTCTCTGTTTGTTTTGAGCCAGTTCACCCTGATCACAAAATCAGGCCGGTGGTTGCCCACCTCCAGCAATTCCTCTACAAACGCCTTATCATATTCGTCAAGCCACATTTGAATGATCCATGGCTCATAGGAGTATTTTACCGAAAGATATCGTAGCTCGTCTTTGCTCCTGTCAGGAAAATCGATCTTTTCCTGATCTCTGATATAGGTTCTTAAACTTGCGTTTATAAACCCCTCTCTGCCTCTGCAAAGCCGCTTTGCCAAATTCACGCTTTCATTGACCGCAGCATATTCCGGCACCGAATGCATAAAGCCAAGTTGATAGATGCCCATTCGGAGAATCGTTCGGACATCCGCTTTCAGTTTTTTACTTCCTGTCGAAACAATTTGATCGATGATATAATCCAAAAGAATCTTGTTTTCAAGAACGCCGTATACCAATTCTGTCGCGAATGCCGGCGAAGTCAGCTTGCTGCGAAATTTCTGGTTGTTTAACACAATATTTGAGTACGCTTCTTTCGTCTCAATATCAAGCAGCGCAAAATATGCCGCTTTTCTGTTTGCATCCATTTTTAATCACTCCCCCTTATGATCAAGAACCGGAGCAAATTGGCAACCGCAACAGCCAGCGCCGCAACGTACGTCATCGCTGCCGCCGAAAGCACCTTTTGGGCATCACGCCTTTCCTCGATGCGAATGATCCCATACGACTCAAGTTCCATCATGGCCTTGTTGCTCGCGTTAAACTCTACCGGCAATGTAATCGCATGGAATACAACAACCCCGGCGAAAAATAGGATCCCGATGTTGAAAATCAAACTGCCATGCGTATAGTTGCCTGCCGATATCATCAGAATCCCAATGATCAGCAGCGGCCATGACAGCATCGAACCGATGCTGACGACCGGAACGATGGTATTCCTCAAAGCGAGTGGCGTATAGTGTTCCGCGTGTTGAATCGCATGACCCGCCTCATGCGCCGCAATGCTGACGGCTGCAATTGACGCTGTATTGTAAACGTCAGGCGAAAGACGAATCGTTCTCTTTCTCGGGTCGTAATGATCCGAAAGCTTGCCCTTTGATATCTCAATTGCGACGTCTTGGAGTCCGTTGCGGTTCAATATCATCCTGGCGGCCTCAGCTCCCGTCATTCCCCTCATGTTTCTGACCTTTGAATATTTGTTGTATGCACTACTTACTTTTGCTTGCGCCAAAAACGCAAACAGGATGGCCGGTAGCAACAATATGATCGTCGAATCAAACATTCCAAAATGCATATCTCCATCCCTCCTTTATCTCTTTATTTGAAAATAATCAAATCAAAATTCTGTATCTGTACCAGAATATTTTATCCTAAAACGACAAGTTTTTCAATCGTATTCCCTTTTAAATATTCCTTAATTTTCACTCTTTTTTTACCCGGCATCTGAATTTCCGTCAGAAGCAACGTCTTCCCCCCTGCCGAAACCTCAATTCCTGCATCTGAAATCTCCGTTATGGTTCCCGCTTGGCAGGCGCTCGTTTGATCTACGGCAAACGCCTCCCACACTTTCATTGTTTCCCCGTTGTACACAGTATATGCGCCCGGCCATGGATTAACACCCCTGACAAGACGCTCTAATTCTTCAGGGGTCTTGCTGAAATCGAGATGCCCATCGCTTTTGTGTATCAACGGTGCGTACGTCGCAAGCCGCTCATCCTGTGCAATTCTGGG
>WQWG01000032.1 GCA_009785435.1 Clostridiales bacterium | reverse complement strand
TGCAGTATATGCTCGATGGGAATAGCAATTCCAATAAATATTTTATCATTCTGTTCCTAAAAATGCTCGAAGCCGTACATCCAACCCACTAAACCGTTCGGTTATGATATTATTATCCACCATACCGTTCATTTTCTTCTCTGAGCCGACCAACACAACGGCTGTTTTCCCTCTGGTCACTGCTGTATACAGGAGATTTCGCGTCGCAAGAACCGGTGGAAACCATGAAACCGGCATCACCACGATCGGAAACTCGCTACCTTGACTTTTATGTACTGTGATCGCATATGCAAGTTCGATTTCATCGAGTTGTGTAAAATCGTATGTAACGTACTTGTTTTCATCAAAGACGACTGTAACTTCTCCATGTTCATGATCGATTTTTTGGATAAAGCCGATATCTCCGTTAAAAATGCCTTGACCGTCTGAAAAATCCTCACGTTTTTTCCATTCCAGTTGGTAATTGTTTTTGATCTGCATGATTTTGTCTTGTTCCCGGAATAATTTATCCGCGAATTTTTTCTCTTCGAGCGCATCAGACGCAGGATTCAAAACGCTTTGCAGCTCAATGTTTAAATTGATGCTACCGAGCAGCCCTTTCCTTGCCGGCGTTAAGACCTGTATATCGCGCATCGGGATTGGGGTCTTGTAATAGCTCGGAAGCCGATCAGCGCACAGCCCTTTTATGGTTCGGAGCATTTCCTTTTCAGTGGGCGCTCTCATCAAGAAAAAGTCTTTGTCCTTTTCATTGCATCCGGGGTATTCCCCTTTGTTGATCTTGTGCGCGTTGACAACGATGAGACTTTCCTTTGCCTGCCTGAATATCTCCGTCAGTTTCACCGCGTAAATGATTTCGCCGTCAATAATATCTCTGAGTACGTTGCCTGCCCCGACAGACGGCAGCTGGTCGGCATCCCCCACAAGAATCAGCCTTGTTCCGGGCGTTATGGCATTTACAATTCCATTCATCAGAAGAATATCGATCATGGATGCTTCGTCGATGATGACGGCATCAAATTCAAGCGGATTTTCTTCATTTTTTCCAAAGCGCATCGCATCTTCGCTCTCGGAATAGGAGTATTCAAGAAGTCTGTGAATGGTTGACGCGGCATGGCCTGACGTTTCCGTAATTCGTTTGGCAGCTCTGCCTGTCGGTGCAGCGATTGCTGTCGAGAGGCCCGCTTCTTGCAAGATGTTGATAATCGTATTGATGATGGTCGTTTTTCCGGTACCCGGGCCGCCTGTGATGACGGACATGCCATTTGTCAGACAGCTTTTTACGGCAAATTTCTGTTTCTCTGAAAGGCTGATGCCCGACTGCCTTTCCGTCTTGGTGATCAACTCGTCGATGTTGGCATTAACCATTTTTAATGCCGCCGAATGAAACAGCATCAATTTTTTACATACATTTTGTTCGGCCATGTAATACGGCATCAGGAAAACGACCTGCCTGCCTTCAAGGTTTTCGATGTGCAGCTTTCCGTCGAATACCATCTGCACGATCACGTCATAGACTTGTTCCGTGCCAAGTTCCATCAGCTGCGCAGCTTTTTCGCATAAATCCGCACTCGGAAGAAATGTATGCCCTTCATTGACATAATATTGCATCGTATAAAGCGCACCACTTTTGATACGCTCTTCATCGTCCTTTGCCACACCGAGCTTTTCAGCGATTTTGTCCGCTTTTCTGAAATTAATGCCAAATACATCTTCCACCAAGCGATATGGGTTTTCTTTCACGAGCTGAATCGCATCCTGCCCGTAGGCCTTATACAATTTCAACGCGTAATCGGCTGAAATTCCAAACTGCTGAAAATAGAGCGCAATTTCCGCAAATTGCTTGTGCGCAGCAAATGCTTCCGCGATCGCTTCCGCTTTCTTCTCTCCGATGCCGGAAACCTCTGCAAGTCTGCCCGGTTCTTCCTCAATCACTTGAAAGGTGTCTTCCCCGAATTTTTGCACAATTGCTTTCGCTGTTTTTTTCCCAATGCCTTTGAGAAGACCCGATGCCAGAAACCCTTCCATTCCCTCTGCGGATGTCGGCATGATTTCTTCATGTGCCGAAAATACGAATTGTTCCCCATAGGACGGATGGTTCTTAAAACTGCCGCTTAAAATAAATTCACGACCCAAAACCGGCCCCGAAAAATGTCCGACAGCTGTGAATTGTTCCTCTTCGTTTTCTGCGATGATGACCGTATAGCCATTTTCTTTGTTTTGAAATAATACGTCCGCAACTTTAATCTGCTTTTGATCCATATTATTCTTTTACTCGATATAATTTCCTGTTGTCGAGCGTCCAAATCCTTTCGCTGAACTCACCCGGAGACGTTGCCGCGATCGCTTCCTGCATATCGTACATACGGGCATCGATCATGTCGAGGTAATGTAAAATCTCCGCTTCCGGAAACAGCGGCTTCTTAGGACTTCCAAACTCAGGTTCATAATGGTGCGATAAAATCATATGCTGAAGCATGATCGCTTTTTCCTGCGGCACTTCAAGTTCCTCTGCCATCTTGTTGATCGTAACAATTCCTTGTATAATATGTCCCAGCATCTGCCCCTCAAACGAGTAGCCCGACGCCATACCGAGTTCATCCGCTTCGATCTCATTTATTTTCTCAATGTCGTGCAAGATTACGCCTGCCACAACTAGGTCTTTGTTCAAATTGGTGTAAACCTCGCAAATCCGTTCAGCAGTCATGAGCATTCTTTTCATATGGTATAGGAGTCCGCCGAGCTCCGCATGATGATTTTTTTGCGCAGCCGGATAGTAGAGCAGTTTTTCTCTATATTTGCTGAGGAACTGAACGCATATCGCTTTTAAGTCGTTGTCTTTGATCGCGTTGGCTTTGCCGATGATAAAGCTGTACATCTCTTCGCCTTTTTCAGGCGCGGATTTGATAAAATCAGAAAGCTCAACTTGATCTTCTGTGACGCTTTTTCTGAGGCGCGCCACGCGAATCTGCCTGAGTCCGTTCCATTCGGTAACGGCACCTTTGATCTTTATGATATCTTGCGGCCCAATCTCACTTAAAGCAGGCAGTTCTTCATCTGCCACATCCCATTTCTTAGCGGTTATCTCTCCGGTCGAGTCTCCGAGAAGCAGATCGAGGTACTGCTTTTTATTCGCTCCTATTTTAACGGCGATTGATTTCACCATAAAAAGTCCTTGCATTTCCGAATTGGTTTTCAGTTCAGATATGTATATTTCTTTCATATACGCCTTTACCCCTTTATCTATGTTGTTACAGACAAGTATATCTGCAAGAAAGATATTGTGTCAAGTTATTTTTTTACATTTATTACAATTTTAGTTGTTTAAAAATAAATTGTATTTCAAATATGCTTTATGTATACTATACTTGATGAGGAGGGTTTTGTCATGTCAAATCTTGGTTTCATACGTATTGCTGCGGCAACACCTACGTTAAAACCCGCGAATACGGAATACAATATCCAACAAATTCTCGAGTGTCTTGAGGCCGCAGACGAATCCGGCTGTGGGGTCGTCGTTTTTCCTGAACTATGCGTTACAGGCTCTACATGCGGTGATCTTTTTTATCAAGACTTCTTATATAAAAAGTCGCTCGACGGGTTACAAAAAATCGTTGACGCCTCTCAAAAATTTTCTTTCGCGATCGTTTTGGGACTTTACATTGAGCTGAACCATAAACGCCTGAACTGTGCGGCGTTTATACAAAACGGCTCAATCAAAGGCATCGTGCCGAAAATGTTTGTCTCAAACGCGCAGGCTCGATGGTTTGCATCCGGATGCGACATCGCAGATCAAGTCACATCGATCAACCTGATGGGTCTTGATATACCATTTGGAAATCTATTGTTTAAAGACCCGCATTCTGATGCGGTGATTGGCATTGAAATATCGGAAGACGCAGCTCATGCAATTACGCCGGGCGCGGTTCTCGCTTTAAACGGAGCCAACATCCTGTTAAATCCCGCTGCCGCCCATCATACGGCGGGCAAATCCGATCTATTGAGGGAACTTGTATTGAATGCAAGTCGAAAAAACAGTTGCGGCTATGTATATGTTTCCGCCGGTGTACACGAATCTACAACGGATGCCGTATGCAGCGGACAAAACATCATTGCCGAAAACGGAAAACTGATTTCAGAAAGCAACCTGTTTCACAGGGATACCGCCATACTCTATGGTGATATCGACTTTGAAATGATACGAAATGAAAGGATGCGTACGCAAAGCTTTCATGAGATTTCAACATTTTATACAGGTTTTGCTGTTGTTTCAACTGTTCATTTAGAGCCTTTACGGTTATTTGATACGCAAAAGCAAACGCTTGCGCGAACGTATGCGAAAAATCCGTTTACGCCTGATTCGCCATCAGCGCTTGCCGAAAGATGCGAAGAAATATTTGAAATGCAAAAAGCAGGCCTCGCGAAACGGCTTGAATATACACAAGCGGCAAAAGCCGTCATCGGTGTCTCCGGTGGCATCGATTCGACATTGGCGCTTCTTGTTTGCACCGCTACTTACAAAATGCTCGGAAAAAGCACAAATGATATATTGACTTTGACATTGCCCGGTTTTGGCACAACGGACAAGACTTATCACAACGCCACTGAAATTATGAACGCTTTGGGTACAGATATCCGAGAAATATCGATCCGTGATGCTGTCCTACAGCATTTCAAAGACATCGGCCATGATGCAAACATTCATGATGTGACGTATGAAAATGCCCAAGCCAGAGAACGAACGCAAATCCTCATGGATATCGCAAACAAAGAAAACGGGATCGTCATCGGTACTGGTGACCTTTCTGAGTCCGCTCTCGGTTGGTGTACGTTTAACGGCGACCATATGTCCATGTACAATGTCAACGCCGGCGTGTCTAAGACACTTGCCAGACAGATCATTCAATGGATCGTAGATTATAAGCTGAACGGGCCGATCGGCGATACGTCATTCAGTCTTGACAACGCAGCGCTCTCCTATGCGCTCGAAGATATATTGGGTACGCCGATTTCACCTGAATTGCTTCCGCCCGACAACAGCGGCGGCATCGCGCAAAAAACGGAAGATTCGGTCGGGCCTTATATCCTGCACGATTTCTTTCTTTATTACACGGTACGTCACGGCTTTTCACCGGAAAAGCTGTTTTATATCGCGAAACTTGCTTTTGAGGAAGACTACTCTGACGAAGCGATCCGGAAATGGCTTTCTCTGTTTTACAAGCGATTTTTCAGCCAGCAGTTTAAGCGCAATTGTATGCCCGACGGGCCGAAAATCGGCTCTGTGTGCCTTTCGCCTCGAGGAAGCTTGTCTATGCCAAGCGACGCCGATTGCGGATTTTGGGTTGATTCCTTACTTTAGGAACGGTTGCTTTTTCACTTTTATAAACCACTTTTTAAGGCCTTACCATAGGCCTTTTTTGTAAGAAAGTATTAATAAACACGCTAACCTTTTGTTAAGAAATGTGCGTTATGATGATTTTGAACAACGAAGAAAGGGGAATTCTGATGAATATTTTGGTCTGTGATGATGATCGGGAAATTGTGAATGCAATTGAAGTGTACCTCAAAAACGAGGGTTATCACATTTTCAAGGCATATGACGGTCTTGACGCGCTCAATGCAATCGAGAAAAATGACCTCCACTTGATCATCATGGATGTGATGATGCCAAAGTTGGACGGCATGACGACAACCATGAAAATCAGGGAAGAGAACAACATCCCAATCATCATGCTTTCAGCAAAATCAGAGGATTACGACAAGATAACCGGTTTAAATGTGGGTGCGGACGACTACATAACAAAGCCGTTTAACCCTTTGGAGCTGATTGCCAGAGTCAAATCACAGCTCAGGAGGTATGTCAAACTTGGAAGCATGGAGAAAAAAACAGATTGCTTTAAAACGGGGGGGCTTGAGGTTGACGATGAGCAAAAAATCGTCATGCTGGATGGCGAACAAGTCATCGTCACGCCGATCGAGTATGGTATTGTAAAGTTATTAACGGAAAATGCAGGCAAAGTGTTTTCGATTGATCAGATTTATGAAGCTGTTTGGCAAGAGCCGGCTTTTAATCCTGAAAATACGGTTGCCGTGCATATTCGAAGGATTCGGGAAAAAATTGAAATCAACCCGAAAGAACCAAGATATTTAAAGGTGGTGTGGGGAATTGGATACAAAATTGAAAAAATCAAATAAATTTATTGGCGGAATGATGTTTGTCTTATGCATCACGAGTACATTTGCGGCAGTGATCACGTTTATGATCAGTGACTTTATCTCACGCAATGGTCATCGGTTTCATTCTTGGAGCCCGATTCACATTGAGAACCGTTTTCAAATTTTTGAACTTTCGCTGAGGGAGCAAATATCGATTTACATGGGCCTTGCAGGTTTGTTCGGAATCATTGCGCTTGCTTCTCTCGTATATCTCTGCTTAGCGGTCGGCGACAGGGATGAAGACGGGAAAATCCTATTAAAAAATGTAGATCGCGTCTATACGGAAATCCAGCTTTTGATCATCGGATTTATGGCTGTACTATGCGGATATGTGTCGGTTCTGGCTTTTCATGAGTTCAGGCTTGTCATGACGATGGCATTGTTTATCACTGTCGTATGCATCATTGGAATTGTCGCTGCTGCCATCGGGCTTTGGATGGTATTGTCCTGCGTCCGTAAAATCAAAGCTGCATGTTTTATCAGGCAGTCTATCATCGGAAAAATAGGCATCGCGTTGTATGAAACCGTGTTCGTTGGCGGAAGTTTGATGCGCAAAATCATATTGCTTGCCGTGTTAGGGTGCTTGCTGTCCGCAACAATGATGTTTGCTCCTGTTGTTTTGATCCTCATCTTTGTTTTCTTGGTTCGATGGGTGCGGGAGTATGAAGAGATCAAACGTGGAATCGATGAAGTGAGAAGCGGCAACCTGGCTTACAAAATACCTGCGCTGAGCAATGGTGAATTTGATAATCTCGCGCATGGGATCAATGAAATCTCGCAATCCTCCAACGTGGCCGTACAAAATGAGCTGAAAAACCAACGGATGAAAGCCGAGTTGATTTCCAATGTGTCACATGATCTCAAGACGCCACTTACATCCATGGTCACGTACATCGATTTGCTCAAAACCGAGGGACTTACAAGCGAAAACGCGCCAGGATATCTGGATATACTCGACCAAAAGACAAACCGGTTGAGTCAATTGACGAAAGACCTCTTCGAAGCGGCCAAAGCGTCAAGCGGCGCAATCCCTGTCAAAAAAGAGCGCGTTGATTTGCTCTCATTGATCAACCAAGGCCTTGGTGAAATGAATCAGGGCATTATGGAATCAGGACTGGAAATCGTCATCAAAGCTGAGCTTGAAAAATATTATGTATGGGCTGACGGACAACTCCTTTGGCGGGTCGTGGAAAACCTGTTCGGAAACTTTTTGAAGTATGCTCAGGAAAATACAAGGGTATACATCAACCTCACAGAGCAGGGAGCGAACAACAAGTCAAGCATGGTCATTTTAGAGATCAAAAACATTTCAAGGCAAGCGCTCAATATTGAAGCGGACGAACTGATGGAACGGTTTACAAGGGGTGACGAATC
>WQWG01000031.1 GCA_009785435.1 Clostridiales bacterium | reverse complement strand
TTTTAGCGAGATGGTTCAAGCCTGTCGCACAGGCGCAGAACGGCAGATGCGAAGCATCTGTGGAAGTCCCTCCGCGCGCACCACATGAATAAAAAAGTCCTGCATTGCAGGGCTTTTTTGTTTATGACAAATCAGTTATTAAGAAACACTTAATAACTGTAAAAGTTGGAACAAATCCCATTTCTCCAATCACTCCATTGCGAATGGGAGAGATTTGTGTTATTATAAGCAAAAGATTTCGATGAACTTATGACAAAACAAGGAGGAAGAAAAAATGATCGTTGGATGTCCAAAAGAAATTAAGACACAAGAGTACAGAGTGGGATTAACCCCAAGCAACGCAAGAGACTATATTTCTAACGGGCACACTGTTTTGATTGAAACAGGTGCGGGTCAGGGTTCCTTTTTTACGGACGAAGAATACATCGCGGCCGGTGCCAAAATCGTTGCAACAGGCAAAGCGGTTTGGGATCAAGCAGATATGATCGTTAAAGTAAAAGAGCCGCTTGAAGCAGAGTATCCTTTCATGAGAAAAGACCAAATCATTTACACCTACCTTCACTTAGCGGCAGAGAGGCCTCTGACAGAAGCGTTGTTGAAATCAGGCGCGAAAGGTGTGGCGTACGAAACCATCACGGACAGTGGCGGCGGTTTGCCCTTGCTCAAGCCAATGAGTGAGGTCGCCGGCAGACTCAGCATTCAGCAAGGCGCAAAATTCTTAGAAAAACCGCAAGGCGGCCGTGGTGTGCTTTTATGTGGTGTACCGGGTACGAAAAGAGCAAAAGTGCTCATATTGGGAGCCGGCATCAGTGGTTTAAGTGCGGCCAGAGTGGCGATGGGGTTTGGCGCGGATGTTACGATCATGGACATCAACTTAGACAGGCTAAGAGAATTGGATGATCTGTATGGTTCTGCCATTCAAACGATATACAGTTCCGACGCGAACATCATACAGGAAATCAAAGATGCGGACTTGATTGTTACAGCGGTTCTTGTTCCGGGGGGAGCTGCGCCAAAATTGATCAAGAAAGACTATTTAAAACAAATGAAACCGGGCAGTGTTATCGTTGATATTTCAATTGACCAAGGCGGTTGTTGTGAGACATCCAGACGCACGTACCACGATGACCCCATATACGTTGTAGACGGCATCATACACTACTGTGTGGGCAATATGCCGGGCGCTACGCCTCTTACTTCTACCGTTGCCCTTACCAACGCAACGTTGAGACAGGGGCTTTTGATCGCCAACAATGGACTGGAAGAAGCGATCAAAAAGGACAAGCACATCATACCGGGTATTAATACGTACCAAGGCAAGCTCACTTATAAAGAGGTGGCGGTGGCTTTTGGTATGGAATATACGGATGTCATGACCTTACTCTAAGATACAAAAATAACGAACAGATTGATTGGAATCGGCGAGAGCAAATCTCGCCGATTTGTTTGTGCCTTCATCTAATTTGCCTTGGTTTTGGAGGCAGCAGCGGCAAAAGAATCATATAGTATTATGGGAGGTTGAAAATGATGGATATTTTAATTGATTCCGGACATGGAGGGACGCCAAAAGACTCCGGCGCGATAGGCCCGACAGGCTTGCGTGAGGCCGATGCCGCTTTAACAATTGCAAATAGGGTAGGCGCAATGCTCATCGAGGCAGGGGTCAACGTTGGTTTTACGCGCACGACGGACGTGAATATGAGTTTGCAAGCACGCTCCAACATGGCGAATCGCGTCAAGGCACGGTATTTCCTCAGCATCCACATCAACAGCGCAACCAATCCACGGGCAACGGGAACGGAAACGTTTGCGTTTCGGAGTGGTGGTGAGGGCGAGAAACTGGCCAACGCCGTACAGAGAAACCTTGTATCAGCAATTCGGTTGCCTGATCGGGGCGTGAAGTTCGCGAATTTTCACGTACTCCGGGAAACAACCATGCCGGCGGCTTTGGTCGAAGTATGTTTTATCAACAATCCTCAAGAAGAAGCGCTTTTGCGCAAAGCAGAGTTCATTGAGAGCGCGGCGCAGGGGATCGCTGCAGGGGCTATGGAATTTCTTGGTGTTCGGGATCCAATCGTGTTGCCGCCATCGGAAACGGTGCCGGTGGGTCATTGGGCAGAACCGTATTTTGATTTCTTAAACAGCAATGGCGTGCAGGTGCATGAAAGGCGATTCAACGATAGCATCACACGGGGTGAAGCGATCGCCCTTTTGGCTCGCGCGACGCAGCGTTTCATGGACGCATAGAAGTTCAGGGAGCAGCCTCTGATTTGGGGCTGCCCCTTTATTATTTTATCTTAAACATGTCTTAATTTTATGTGAAACCTGTCTTTCGCTATTGATTAATCATGATAAAATACATATAATAAAAGGTAGGCGGTAAATCGCCTTACGAATTAGAACATCAATATAGAAAACAAGGAGGCTTTCTAATGGACATATCGATCATTATAATAATCGCAGTAGTGGCACTTTTGCTCATCTACATCATCGCAATTTACAACGGCCTGATTACGTTAAGAAACCGCGTTGAGAACGGGTTCGCGCAAATCGATACCCAGCTTCAAAGGCGTTACGACTTGATACCAAACTTGGTTGAGACCGTCAAAGGCTATGCCACGCATGAATCTGACGTATTTGAAAAAGTAACAGCGGCTCGTGCCAACATGGGCAATGCCAAAACAGTCAATGAGAAAGCTCAGGCGGATAACGCTTTGACCGGCACATTAAAATCATTGTTCGCGGTGGCAGAAGCGTATCCTGCGCTTCAAGCAAGTGCAAACTTCAGAGAACTTCAAGTGGAGCTTACAAACACCGAAAACAAAATATCATTTGCACGCCAGTTTTACAACGATACGGTAAAAAGATTCAACACCGGCATCCAGAAGTTTCCCAGAAACATCATCGCCGGCATGCTCAACTTCAAAGCATTTGAATACTATCAAGTAGAATCATCAGAGGCGAGAGTCGCTCCGAAAGTAAGCTTTTAGAAGTGGAGGTGGTTTTCATTGTTTCAAGCTGTCAGTGCCAATAAAACGAAAACAGCATTTATCGTTCTTTTGATCGCCTTGTTTTTTGCAGCGATCATCTTTGTGATCTCATTTTATATGTTTGAACTGGGCATTATCTCGGCTGTCGTCGCGATTGCCATTTCATTTATCGGATCCTTTGTGGTCTATTGGAACAGCGATAAAATCGTTCTGAAAATCCACAATGCTCGTCCGGCGACGCCGGAGCAGGATCAGAAATTGACAAACATCCTGGAGGGTCTTTGCATCGCTGCAGGTGTACCCAAACCGCGTCTTTATGTCATGGAAGACCCCGCGCTCAATGCGTTCGCCACAGGCAGGAGTCCGAAAAAAGGGGTCATCTGCGTCACAACGGGGCTTCTGGATAATCTCGATTATTACCAGCTTGAGGGCGTCGTTGCTCATGAGCTTGCGCATATCAAAAATTATGACATCCTGCTTCAAACGGTCGCCGGCATTATGATCGGTTCCGCGATCATCGCGGCAAGAACTGCAAGCCGTGTTATGATGCGCGGAGCGGGCGGACGGTCAGGCGGCAGAAACGGCGGCGCGGGCGTGCTTGTCATTATGGCGATCGGAGTCATCTTCATGGTTCTTGCCCCACTTGCGGGCCAGTTTTTAAAGATGCTTTTGAGCCGTAACAGGGAATTTCTTGCGGATGCCAAGGGCGCTGAGTTTACGCGTAACCCCGAAGCGCTGGCGAGTGCCTTGGAATTATTAGGCGGCAGCAACATCCCGCTTTCAAAGTCCAGCAATGCGACAGAAAGCATGTACATCGTGACACCTTGTGCGGAGATGCGTGCCGATATGAACGCCAAGAAGAAGAGTTCGAGCCTGTTTTCGACTCATCCGCCAATTGATAAGCGCGTTGATGCGCTCAGAAATTTAAGATAATGTTTCGAAATAAATCATATATCGTAAGGGAGGAAATTTTATGCAATTTGTAATCACAGCCTATGATGGCAAAGACAGTGAGGCGCTTGCACGCAGAATGAGCGCAAGGCCAATGCATATGGAGTATATCAAAAAGGGGATTGAAGCGGGCACGCACCTCTATGGAGGCGCGCTACTGGATGACGAGGGCAAGATGATTGGTTCTGTCGTCATTGTAGAGTTTCCCTCAATCGAAGCACTGAAAGATGAATTGAACAAAAATGAACCGTATGTTACGGGAAACGTATGGCAAGAGATCGATATAAAACCATACAAAGTGGCAGACGCTTTTTTATAAAGCATTTTTGATCACACAGGAAATGTCATTTCGTGATGGGGAGGGTAAGTCTTGAAAAGAAAACGTTTTGTTGTTTTGCTTTTTTCCATATGCTTGATTTTGTTTGCGGCCATTTTCCTGAGCGCAGCATACAACAATGTGGGCGAAGAGCGCCTGCCTGCCGTTTCCGTCAGTATATTCGGAGCGACAGTTGAGCCTGTCGAGTACAATTGGCGCGGGGCCGTATTTGGAGGCCTCATACATCGGGACATTTCAGCAGAAAATCAAAACGCGGCGATCGATCTGGGTGAACTTGAAGATGCAAGCGCCTTATTTGACATGCCGGAGGGGTTTGACGCTACGTACGAATTGTTTTTGGATGGCGAGTTTGTATCATCCGGAAATATGCAAGCGTGGCAAGAAGAATCACACAGCGCGCCGGGCAATTATCAGCTGTTGATCGCGCTTGAAAAGCCGCGCGGAACTTCCGATGGATATGGCTTTTTAGCGTTTCGTGTCTATTTTACGATTCCCATTCCTGAACCTGAATTTTCGACAGGCAGACTTGCTCTTGTTCAGGGCGAGGTATTTGTCGTGCAGTTATCCAATGTGCAGCCGGATATTCGGCCAACCGCAAGCACGGACTTGGGATTGTCGATCTTTACACCAAGAGGTGATGGGGAGTGGTTTGTGGTCGTGCCGGTCGGCAATACGAGAAGCCCCGGGAACTATACTGTTCATGTACAGGCAGGAACGTTTGAATGGGAAGTCGAGGTGTCCGTTGCGGCATACAATTTCCGCACGCAAAACTTGATCGTTGATACATCAAACCCCGTGATCACAGAAGCGAACTCACCGGCGGCGTTTCAGCAATACCGCGAAAAAATACCGCCGCTGTTTGATACGTATGATGAGGAGATTTACTGGGAGGGCACGTTTATACGCCCCGTTACAGGTGGCCGTATCACAACGCCGTTTGGTGCGATCCGATATACGAACAGCAATTGGTCCAATCCAAGACATCATTGGGGCATCGACATCGCCGCGCCGACAGGGACGCCCGTATATGCGCCGAACCACGGACGTGTCGTTTTGGCTGAATTTTTGATGCATACGGGAAACACCATCGTGATCGAGCATGGCGGCGGTTTGAAAAGTTATTATTTCCATCTGGATTCGCTCAATGTCAGCGTTTCGGATATGGTGCAAAAAGGCAACCGGATCGGCACGGTCGGAAGTACCGGCTTTTCCACAGGGCCACATCTGCATTTTGAAATACGGATCGGCAATCAGGCGATCAATCCGCTCATGCTTTTGGAGGATTCGGCATCGCTGTATTCTGTCGTTCGTGAAAGCGAAGACTTGTAAAAATGGGTGTGGCGTAACATGGCTTTTTTACCGATGACAATCGAAGAATGTGAACAAAGGGGCTTTAGCCGGCCGGATTTTGTTTTGATAACGGGTGATGCATACGTGGATCATCCGTCTTTTGGTGCTGCGATCATTGGAAAAGTGCTTCAGAGCAGAGGGTTTACGGTTGCTGTGATCGCGCAGCCTGACTGGAGGAGCGTGAAAGACTTTAAGCGCTTCGGCAGGCCGAGGCTTGGGTTTTTGATCACAGGCGGAAACGTGGATTCCATGGTCAGCAATTATTCTGTTTTTAAGTACAAGAGAAAAAAGGATGCTTACGCGCCCGGGGGAGAACCCGGCAAAAGGCCGGACAGGGCGGTCATTGTGTATGGCAATAGGGTCAAGGAAAGTTACAAAGGCATCCCGGTCATCATCGGAGGGCTTGAGGCGAGTTTACGTCGTTTTGCCCACTATGATTATTGGGACAATAAGGTCAGACGCTCCATATTGATCGATTCCAGAGCGGATTTGCTCGTTTACGGAATGGGTGAAAAGAGCATCTGTGAGATCGCGGAGGCGCTTGATGCAGGGATCGCAGTCCAACACATCACATGGATCAGAGGCACGTGCTATAAACAAACGCCGGAGCAGGAAAACGTTCAGGAATTTCAGAACGATGAAGACACGTTGATGCTTCCGTCCTATGAAAAAATAACAACGGACAAAAAAGCATATTGTAGGAGCTTTGTAGCCCAGTATCAAAACAGCGAACACATTTCCGGAAAAAGGCTTGTGGAAGAATACACAGACGGCCTGTATGTCGTACAGAACCCGCCGATGCAGCCGCTTGAAAGGCACGAGTTGGATGACATCTATGAACTGCCGTTTGAGCGAACCTATCCGAACGTATATGATGAAGCGGGCGGCGTTCCGTCGATCGAGGAAGTGGAGTTTGGCATCATCGGGAGCAGGGGGTGCTTCGGCAGTTGTGCGTTCTGCGCGTTGACATACCATCAAGGCAAGGATGTCAGGAGCAGGAGCAAGGAATCCATCGTCAAAGAAGCCAAAGAACTGGCGGCAAAGCCGGGATTCAAAGGCTACATCCATGACATCGGGGGGCCTACAGCCAATTTCAGAAATCCGCCGTGCGAAAAACAGCGAAATATGGGAGCCTGTAAGCACAAAAGCTGTTTGTATCCGTTTGTATGCAAGGAGATGAATCCTGACCACAGCGAGTATTTGGATGTATTAAAATCCGTCAGGGAGCTTAAGGGCATCAAAAAAGTGTTCATACGTTCCGGCATACGGTACGATTATGTGCTCGCCGATCACAACAGCAATTTTATCGAAGAACTTTGCAAGTACCATGTCAGCGGCACGTTAAAAGTGGCACCCGAGCATGTTTCAAAAAATGTGCTCGCCGCGATGCGGAAGCCGGGAAAAGGCGTGTTTGAAAGCTTTTCGAAAAAGTTCAATAAAACCAATGAAAGACTCGGACTCAAACAATATCTTGTACCGTATTTCGTTTCATCACATCCCGGAAGTACGCTTGCGGATGCGATTGAGCTTGCGTTATACTTTAAAAATATGGGATTTATCCCGGAGCAGGTGCAGGATTTTTATCCGACGCCGGGAACGTTGTCAACGTGCATGTATTATACCGGCATGGATCCGTTTACATTAACGGCAATACACGTTCCGAACACATTCGAAGAGAAACGGATGCAGCGGGCGCTTTTGCATTTTCATAAGCCTGAAAACAGACAGTTGGTCGAAAAAGCACTTGAACAGGCAGGGCGGCCGGAGCTGAAACAGGTGCTTTTGGGCAAAAGGGCGTCGGCTCCGGAGCGTAAGCGGGAGCCTGCGGGCAAAACGAAAGTGCATCAGGAGCGCAAGCGAACAGGTGCGAAGAGGGGGAAACATGAGCCTAATCGGAAAACTTCAAAACATCATCGATGAGGCCAGATCGTTATACACGGAGGCTCAGCGGTCAGACTTGGGCGCACCCAAATTTGAACCGGTACTCC
>WQWG01000030.1 GCA_009785435.1 Clostridiales bacterium | reverse complement strand
GATGTGCGCCATGAAGCAATCGCGAGTTGAAAAAACAGAAAGCTGAATATCGAAATAATGGCCAAATTCTTTTGAAACGTCTCATTGTCATTGATCGCTGCACGCAGTTTCCCGGTCAGCTTTACAAACAGCAACGGAAACCCGATATAAACAACATATACGATCGGCAAAAACGGAAGCGTCTGTAAAAAGAGCGTCGGTGAAACGATGCCGAGCAAGAAATCCGGGAAAAAGAAGTAGGTAATGGCATCCCAAGAAAACTCGAAAGACATAATGATCAGCATCGTCACAGTTGCCAATGTGATGGCCTTTCTGGTTGTATGGGATTTTATTTTTGCAAAATAGACGAAAAGAAGAAAATATACAACAACATCTTCGATGATGTGAAGACTGAGAAACGTATCGCGCGTAAGAAGACGGTTGACATTGAACGAAAACGACCCGATCAAAGCTGCCGCAAGAAGAAAGAGTGTTTCTTTCAGATGAAATTTGTAATCTCTCGTCATAATCTTCGCGGCGATGAAAAAGGGCAAGAAGTAAAGTGATAGTGCCAACGTTGAAAAAGGGACATAGTGCAAAACGTCCGACATGAACGTATTCTCCTTTCGTGAGGCGTATAATCTCTATTTTATCTATTATAAATCTTCTTTTCGACAAACACAATGCGTTTTTGGCGTTTAGGACGGATTTTTGGCGTTTGTGCCAAACCCATTTCATAATTTGGAAACAGGTTTTATAATGGGGGTGCTAAAAGTGATATAGATTCTAAAAAAGGTTCATTTCTAGAACCTGAAGTAAAAAAAGGAGAGAAAAAATTATGCTGCAAAAAAGAAGTAACAAACTTCTCAGTTTGCTCTTGGTGACTGCCTTGGTACTCACCTTGTTGACAGGCAGCGCCTTTGGTGCTGAAACTGAGGAAAAAGAATGCGATCTTGCATACACCATCTGCACAGATTACGTGTATGACAATGAAGAGCACAAAGAAAATGAGTACAAAGAAGAAGAATATGAGGACGCTACGTACGAAGAACGCAAAGACGATGAGGTCGTTGCGGAATATCCAATTGAACGAACTTATGCACAGATTGCGCCTTTAAGCGCAATCACTGTCAATACGCTTCCTTTGCTGGAAGATGCAATCACAGATGGTTATACAGAGATTACGATAACCAACGTCATACAAATACCGGCTGCCTCAAATGTTGTTTTAGAGGGCGGTGCAGACCGTGTGACCATCATGGTTTCCGGCAACTTCAGGCACTTTAATGTAGCCGGAACCCTAACTCTGAATGACAATATCACCTTAACGCATACGAATCCTAACACTGCCGCAAGCCCTACGGGCGGCGCGAACGGTGGCGGCGTAAGCGTAACCGGCACCGGGCATTTAATCATGAATGATGGCGCGGAAATTGTAGGGAATTCAACAGCAGGTTCCGGCACCACCCATGGCGGTGGCGTTACTGTCACTGGCGGCGGCGAATTTACCATGTATGGCGGCCTGGTTGCATACAACAGAGTGGGCGTTGCAAGCAATTTAATCGGACTGCAGGGAACGCGCGGCTGGGGTGGCGGCGTTAATATCAGCAACGGCACTTTCGTCATGCATGATGGCATCATCTCCAATAACACAGGCGTGCACGGCGGTGGTGTGTCCATTATAGTTGGTCATCACAATTTTACTGCTTTTACCATGCATGGAGGCAGCATTAGCAACAACCATGCCTTTTCCGGCGGCGGAGTTTATTTTTCACTTTCTACAGGCGTGATGAATGGCGGCAAAATCAGTGATAATATCGCCGGCATTGGCGGTGGAGTTTTCCTTAGAAATTCGACCAATCCAGGCTCTGTCTTTACAATGAACAATGATGCAGCCATTGTAAGAAACGATGCTACTTTGGATGCGGCTGCTGGCCTAGCGGGCATCGGCACTATCATGAATAGTATACCCGCAGTGAGCGGTGGCGGTGGCGTTTTTGTAGACAATTCAACCTTTATTATGAATGACGATGCTTTGGTGGCTGACAACGTAGCAACTGTCGCGGGCGGCATCGCTGTCAGCGGCATGGATGTGGTTGTTACTCAAGCGGCAAACTCTGGAATGAACGCTTTTACACTACTCATTCTAAGCAATTTATTTTCTAGCCCTGCAGGTGCACCTGCTAGCTTATATTTTGAAATGAACAACAATGCCACCGTGTCAGGCAACACCGCTGTAAACCAAACCATGGCGATTGACCCTGCGGGACAATTTTCAGGCAATGGCGGCGGTATGGCTATCATGGTCGCCGGCAATATCTTTATCGAGAGCGGAAATATCATCAATAACACGGCAGAGCGTAACGGTGGCGGTATTTATACTACCGTTGCCGAATATCGCAACACCTTATTAATGACAAGCAACCATATCAACGGCGCTTCTGCTCCGTCCTACGGCAATATAAATATCATCCGTGAGAATGTAGTTTTCTCTGGGAATACATCCAGACAAATCCATTATCCGCCCACTAACGCGAATATGTTAGTAAACATAGAGGCAGACCCATCAGATCCGCGTTTGCCACTGTTCCCAAGCTTGGTCAATAACCATGATATCAACTTTGAGCCAGATGACCTGACCATTGCACCTGTTTTAATCAGAGTCTATTTTGTTGCGGGCCCGAACGGCAGTGTTGGAGCACCTTATATATACGTGCTTGAGGATACCGTTTTAACCACCGCCCATATACCGACTGTTACACCGAACGCAGGATTTGTGTTTGCAAACTGGACCCCTGAAAACCCTGTAGGGCAAACAATTGCCTATACTCGAACTTTTGTTGCAAACTTCGTACCGCTTAACGGTGGCAACGGCGGCAACGGCGGCAACGGTGGTGGCACAGGCGGCGGCGGTGGCGGCGGTGGCGGTGGAACCACCACGACAGTACAGCCTCCTCAAGTTCCACTTGGCCCGTTTGTAGATGAACACATCTGGTATGTACGTGGATTCCCGGATGGCAGCTTCAGAGCGGGCAACTCGATCACCAGAGCGGAAATTTCGATGATCCTGTGGCGCTTGCTTGACAGCAATGCCAAGAATGCACCACAAGCGAACCGCTTTGACGATGTTCGAGCAAACAGCTGGTATGCTCAGGCCGTCAACTACTTGGCATCCCGTGATATCGTGACGGGCTTCCCGGATGGCAGCTTCCGTCCGAATGCTCCGATCACAAGAGCGGAATTGACAGCGATGATGTCCAGATTCTTTGAGCTTAATGGTAATGGCGCAAGTACATTCAGCGATGTTGCAAGCACGCATTGGGCGATCGTTTACATCAACAACGCCAACAACAGAGGTTGGGTGACCGGCTTCGAAGACGGCACGTTCCGCCCGAACAATGCGACAAGCAGAGCGGAAGCAGTCACACTGATCAACCGCGTGCTGAACAGAACGCCTAACCCTGAAACGATTGCGTATTGGGTAGGAGGGCTTACGTTCACGGACAGAGAGGTCTTGTTTAACGATATCACCAATACACACTGGGCATATTATCAGATCATGGAAGCGGCAATTGAGCATGAGTATGAACTTGATGCGCAAGGCCGTGAAGTATGGACCAGCATTGACATTCCTTGGTTAGACACACTCATTCAAAACAATTAATGACGAACCATACGCACGAAACCCTCTTGACGAATCAAGAGGGTTTCCATGTTTTTGGGTTTTATTCATTTTTTCAAAACGGACTAGTCGTGCTTTTTACCGTCGTAATGGACGTGCAGCAGCTCATGCTCCCTGCCTTTGAGGATTCCACCATAAAGCTCTGTCATCAGTGGATTTTGCTCAGCAAGCCTGATGTTGGATGCGTTATCCGCCATATACAGCCCCTGCGCGCGTACTTGCTTTCTGTTGCCGGTTGTAACAGGCTGGCCTGCACCGTTTACGCAGCCGCCCGGACAAGCCATGACTTCAATAAAGTCATATTTTTCACCCTGTTTCACGCGCTCCATGATCTCATACGCGTTTTTAAGTCCGCTCACGATGGCAATCTTCACTTCACGTTCGCCCAGCATAACCGATGTTTCCTTAACGCCATCCATGCCGCGAGCACCCGAAAGCGCTGTCAGACGCAGTCCTGTTCGACTCTTATCGGGGGAAACATGACGCAAAACGGCCTCTGTGACACCGCCCGTAACGCCAAATATGACGCCCGCGCCTGTCATCGTACCAAAAGCAACATCGACCGTTTCGGGATCAAGTTCAGAAAACACAATTCCTGATTCCCGTATCATCTGAATCAGCTCCCGCGTCGTTATGACATAATCGATGTCGGGAACGCCGTCTTTTTTAAACTCATCGCGCGCCGCCTCATATTTTTTTGCTGTGCAAGGCATGACCGCCACATTAACGGTGCGCTTGTCTGAATCCTTGTTATATTCTTTCAGTATGCTGCCCATCATCTGCATCGGAGAACGGCAACTGGATACATGAGACATCATCTCCGGGAAATTATCCTCACAATATTGAACCCATGCAGGGCAACAAGACGTCATAAGCGGCAGGTTTTTGCCGGATTCAAGACGCTGCGCAAACTCAGCCGCTTCTTCCAAAACGGTCAAGTCCGCCCCTGTCGAGGTGTCAAACACTTCCGCAAACCCAAGACGCCTCAGCGCTGCCGTTATTTTGCCCATCACATCTTCGCCCTCTTTAACGCCAAGACTTTCACCGATGGCAACGCGCACTGCGGGAGCAATTTGAACAATCACCTTATTGTTCGGATCATCCAGCTCTTTCCAGAGTTTATTCGTCTCGTTTCGTATCATAATTGCGCCGGTCGGGCAGACAACGACACATTGGCCGCACCCTACGCAGTTGGATTCAGCAAGCGGCTCGTTAAAAGCCGTGCTGATCGTCGTTTTGGAACTGCGATACGCAAAGTCGATCGCGCCGACATTTTGTATTTCACTGCACATACGCACACAATCACCGCAAAGGATACATTTGCTTTGATCTTTTGTGATGCATGGTGACGATGTATCTACGTCCAGTTTTTGCGTATTTTTAGGGAATCTGATATTTTCAATATGAAAACGCGTCGCAAATTCTTGAAGCTTGCACGTACCGTTGTCTTCACAAGCGGTACACTCCCCGCAATGCGTGGCAAGTAAAAGCTCCAATATCATTTTTCGATACGTACGCAAACGCTCCGTATTGGTTTTAACGATCATACCGCTCCAAGGCTGCGCGGAGCAAGCGGCGTCAATATTTCCCCGCTCATCTTCAAACACGCAAAGACGACATGCGCCATAAACCGAAAGTTCCGAATAGTAGCAAAACGTTGGAAGCTCAATGCCCGCCTTACGTATCAGCTCCAGTAAGTTCTTTTCTCCCTCTATTTGTACGGGAATCCCGTCAATCATAGCAATTTTTTTATCACTCATCATCAACCCTCCTTAATCGCATTGAACGGGCAAGCAGGAATACAAGCCTCACATTTAATACACTTTGATCCATCGATTACGAATGGTTCTTTTACTTTTCCGGAAATTGCGTCGACCGGACAAACTTTTGCACATTTTGTACAGCCTTTGCATAATTCCGGATCGATGAAGATGCTCTTGAGCTTCTGGCAATTTCCTGTCGGGCATCTCTTTTCAAAAATATGCGCCTCGTATTCATCCTTGAATCGTCCGATCGTACTCACGACAGGGTTCGCCGCCGTCTTTCCAAGTCCGCACAAGGATGTTGCTGTGATCACGTCTGCCAGTTCAAGCAGCATTTCCATGTCGCCCTCTTGGCCCTCACCGTTTACGATGCGTTCAAGGATTTCAAGCATCCGTTTCGTACCCTCACGACACGGCACGCATTTGCCGCAAGACTCGTGCTGGGTAAAGTTCATAAAGAACCTGGCGACTTCGACCATGCACGTCTTGTCGTCCATGACAACAAGTCCGCCCGATCCGATCATCGCGCCCACTTTTTTCAGCGAATCAAAGTCAAGTGGCATATCCATATGCTCAGTCGTCAAACATCCTCCGGATGGGCCGCCGATCTGTACGGCTTTAAATCCCGTACCCTCAGGCATCCCGCCGCCGATGTCAAAAATGATGTCACGCAGCGTCGCGCCCATTGGAACTTCAATCAGACCGGTGTTCTGAATGTTTCCGGTCAAAGCAAACGCTTTCGTTCCGGAACTCTTCTCCGTGCCGATATTTTTGAACCAATCCGAACCTCTTGTGATGATCATCGGCACGTTTGCAAACGTTTCAACGTTGTTCAGGACAGTCGGCTTGCCGAAAAGTCCCTGCTCAACCGTACGCGGCGGTTTCACGCGCGGCATCCCACGCTTTCCCTCGATAGAAGCTGTCATCGCGCTGCCCTCACCGCAAACGAACGCGCCCGCTCCACGATTGATATGGATTTTAAATGAAAAATCGGTACCGAGAATATTGTCGCCCAAAAGCCCAAACTCGGTGGCCTGTTCAATCGCCTTTCTCAAACGGCTTACCGCGATCGGGTATTCCGCACGGACATAAATATAGCCTACCGACGAACCGCACGCAATTCCGGCGATCAGCATGCCCTCAAGCATACGGTGGGGGTCACCCTCCATGATACTACGATCCATAAATGCGCCCGGATCTCCCTCGTCGCCATTGCAAACGATATATTTCTGCGGTTCCGCCTGACGCTTCACCTGACTCCACTTCCTGCCGGCAGGGAATCCACCGCCTCCGCGCCCGCGTAGGCCGGATTCACTGATTTCCGAGACGATCGTATCTGCGTCCATATCAAACAGCGCTTTTTCAAGCGCGGTATAGCCGCCTGTCGCGAGGTAATCTTTAATGCAATTCGCATCGATATGTCCACAATGTTCAAGCACAACTCTGGACTGCTTTATGTAGAACGGAATTTCCTCCTGTTCCTTATAGACGGTTCCGCCTTTTTGATAAGCAAGCCGCTCAATATGCTTCCCGCCAATGATGGTTTCCTTGATGATCTCTTCACAGTCCTGTACTTTGACTTTCGTATACAGATATCCCTGCGGCTCAATGCGTACCAGTACGCCCATTTCACAAAAGCCATGGCAACCACATTGTTTCAGACCCACCACGTTCTCAGGCGCTTCTTTTTGAAGCTCCACCGAACATGGGATACCGTTTTCGTCAAGCACTTCCTTTATCCGATCGTAAACTTCATATGCCCCACCGGCAATACATCCTGTCCCGGCACAAATCAGTATTTTTGTCTTCTCTGCTTCATACGCTTTTTGCCATTCCGCGCGAAAATTGATTAACGCTTGTCTATTATTCAGCATTGCCCGACTCCCCCTCTCGTATGGTTCTAAGCAGCTCAGACGCGAAATCCGGCGTCACAGCCGCATAAACTTTCTCGTTCACCGTCACGACAGGCGCAAGGCCGCAAGCCCCAAGGCAAGAAACCGTTTCAACGGTAAAAAGCAGATCCTCTGTGGTGTTCTTTGTATAGGATAACCCCAGATCACGGTGCAGGCGCTCCAAAATCGGAATGGATTTTCGAACGTGGCACGCCGTACCGTCGCATACTTTAATGACATATTTTCCTTTTGGCTCCAATGAAAAATTTTCATAAAACGTAGCCAGCGAAAAAATCTTTGCCCTGCTTATTTTAAGACGTTTGGAGATTTGGGCAAAAGCCTCCTTCGGCAAGTAGCGG
>WQWG01000029.1 GCA_009785435.1 Clostridiales bacterium | reverse complement strand
TGTTCATAATGGTATGTCCTGAGCTGTTGACGTTCGCGGTCTGGGTTGAGCCGTTAGGCAGTGTCACCGTTACGCGCGTATGTCCGCTTGGATCAAAGTACATAATCGGCTCGTTGTTACAATCTTAAATAAGTTAAAGCTAAGTGGATCTCGCTCAGCCCCCTAAAGATATTTTGTTTTCAAAGTTCCAAACTGTTTAACCAATTGTATCATAAAGACGTGAAAAGGAACAGAATTAACCGGAATTCTCTCAGGTTATTTCTGCCCCTTTATAACATTGCTTGGTTATATCAAATCATTGTCTTTTTTAAATTTCGAGCCTATCAACCGTCTCTTTTCTTTTCCTGCCAAGAAACAACACGGCCATGCCCATCATTGAAACGGCCATCATGAACAAGTACAATCCAACTCCGGAAAGCCCTGTCTGAGGGATATCACCAAGCGGCACAGGCAATTCATCATCATATATCCATAATTCCTGATGATCATACACGATCCATTCATCACGAGGTGTGCCGTCATCGTCTATTTCAATCAATCTGTCATCATCCGGAATAATCGTGTTGTCGTTACCGGCACCGTTCCAAGGCGGCAGAATGAAGTCTGTCGATTCAGAGCTTTCAGAGCCTGTCGAATTTGTCGGATTATTTGTTGGTTCTCCACCATTTGGTGGAACAAACGGCATTTCTGTGACCGTAAAGCTCACGCTAAAGGAAGATGATATACCATTTTCGCCGGTTACCGTCACCGTAGCGGTATAGAACCCCTCGGGAAGATCGATGTTCGGCACAACTGTAAAAGTGGTCATTCCGCCTACTTCAATGCACTCCAGCGTGGACGCGCTGACAGTAAAGTCATCCGCATGAGAACCGGAAAGTGTAATCGTAAGAGTACCTGTCAACTGATTGCCTGTGTTGGTCACTGTTACCGTATGAGGCGTTTGTGAATCGTATCCAAAAGTTGCTTCAGGGAAGACGTGATCAGGCATCAACGCAATATCCCAAAACGCTGTTCTTTGCCAAACCCATGTGTCTGCCATCGTAGTACCGTCAAACCCCATCATGAGTTGAGGCGAAGTTAAGACATACGTTCCTTGCGGCACGTGTATGGTTCCGCTTCCTACGTTTTGCCAGAAACCGGTGTACCGATCATTCGCCGGAATCGCAGGTAAAGCAGCTGATATTCCTCCTATAAAGCCAAAATCTTCTCCAAGCGTAAGCTGGCGCAAGGAAAATGCACCGGCCAGCATGCTACTCATATTCGTCACATTGCCGGTATCCCAACCGGACAAATCCAGGCTTTCAAGGCTGCTTGCACGCTGAAACAAATGCACCATATTCACCACGTTTCCGGTATCCCAACTGGAAAGGTCAAGGCTTGTCAAACTGCTTGCATCCCGGAACATCCGCTCCATATTCGTCACATTGCCGGTATCCCAACCGGACACATCGCCAATATACATCAAATTGTATGTTCCGCTAAACATGAATGCCATCGTTGTCACATTGCCGGTGTCCCACTCGGACAAACCATAAATGCGCTCCAGACTGCTTGCATCCATAAACAGATTGCCCATCGTCGTCACATTGCTGACATCCCAACCGGACAAATGAAGCTCCGAAAGGCCATCTGCATCACGGAACATATTGGTCATTGTCGTCACGCTACTTGTATCCCAACCGGAAAGATCAAGGCTTGTCAGGCTGCTTGCGTTACGAAACATCGTACTCATCGTCGTCACACTACCCGTATCCCAACCGGACAAATCAAGCGTTGCTAAGCTACTCGCACCACTGAACAGATAGGACATACTGGTCACACTTCCGGTATTCCAACCGGATACATCGCCAATGCACGTCAGACTGCTTGCTTGAAAAAACATGCCGCTCATCGTATCCACATTGCTGACATCCCAACCGGATATATCACCAATGCATGTCAGGCTATGCGCATAACGGAACATGGCGTGCATCTGAGTGACAGTACTCGTGTCAAACTGCTCCAAGCCCTCTATGGCCGTCAGCTCAGTCAATCCGGCGAATAAGCCTCGCAAAGATGTTCCGCCTGTGATCGGGCCGTCGAAAATAATCGTGTCGATCACGGCACTATGCGCAACCCACGGGCTACTGGCCGCATTCGAATGAACTCTCCCTTCACTCACCACGAGCGTACCGTCATCATACAGCCACCACTGTGCACCGTTTACACCGCCTGCACTTGGAAATGCACCACTGGCAATCTCACTGGCCGTCGGCACAGGATACGCAACGATCGCGTTCGATGAAATCATTTCTTCCGGTGCTTCAATGAGTTCTTCTTCCTCTTTATCCGATATTATGATTTCTTCTGTACTTTCTTCGCCTTTGTCAGGTTTGCTTTCGTCGAGATTTTCATCATCGCCGATCGCATGATAATCAAAAGTCTCTGTATCAGGCAAATTGCTTTCTGAGCAACTTTCGCCCGCATCTATTGTTACATCTGTTAAGTCTGTATCCGTTGCCGCCAACGCAGTTATATTCAGGTTGCTCATCATAAGCGCGCACACAAAAAATACAGCAAGTATTCTTCTAAGCCTGCTCCTTTGGTTTTTCTTCATCGCGGTCTCCTTAATGGTGCTGCTCAAATCACGAAGTGATTTGCAAGCAGACCTTATGTCGAACTTTCCTAAATCTATGATTTAGTGAAAGTGGCCGACCAATTTGGTGAAAGCTACTGCTTTCTCATCTGTAAATGAATTGCAAAATATCCTTTTTATTTATTATACCTCATTTGGGTTACAAATGCAATCAAAATTTTGTATTTTTATTACAGAAATGTGACAAAATATAAAGCACTGCTTTATCGCAAGTGCAGCAGCGTATGATAAAAATCCCGTTCATTATCATTGTCGAATTCAGCGATGACCTGCCCTTTTCTCACGCGTTCAAGCGGCCTGACAAAGATGACTTTGCAGTTTCCATACACGCTCTCCGCTTCTCTGCCATGCGCGATGCGAATGTATTTTCCACGCTCCTCATTTTCGCCGACCGCTATGACTGTTCCCCCCGATACGGCAAATACCTGTGAAACCGGCCCTGATGCCATCACATCAATCGGTTCGCCAAACCGAATTTCCCTGCTTGGAGCTACCCCGCTTACCATCACAGCCTGAGCGCCCCGCACTGTTTCAACGGCTCTTGCTCCAAAAACCATCATATCGTCCAGCGTGTAATCTCTTGAAATCTGCTGTGAACCAATCTCTAGAAATCGATTGACCGTAGAAATATTTAAATCCCGTAGCACCATGACCGTAAGCAAAATGATGATGCATATTCCGATCTGCTTGAATAATTTTTCCATCTAAACCCCTCCTCTATCTTCATGATATTAAAGATATTAGCGGATTGTTATTTTTATTCGAAAAGCTAAATTTTTCACAATATTTCATTTGACTAAGCGCACTATTAATGGTATATTTAAGGAGATATTCAACAGCATGCATACCATATGATGTATCCGGCATTCAGCCGCAAACATTGGAAATTGAAATAAATGAGGTATTTACACGTGAACTACGCCCAAATGCTCAGCAATATGATCGATAAAAGCAGATTGTCGCTCAGGCAAATAACAAAGCGATGCGCCGATCTCGGTCTTTCGATAACACCATCTTACATATCCCAATTGAAAAACGGAAAACTTCCACCACCGACACCGGAAGTCTCCATGATTTTGGCGAAAGCTTGTGATTCAAAAGAACAGTCTAAGCTGATTTTTCAGGGATATCTCGAAAAAGCGCCGGAGGTCATCAAGGAGTATATGTTTGCGTCATCGCAGCTGAATAAAGTCATGCTTGAAACGCTCTGTAAATCGCAAGACGAAGAACCCATCAGCGAAAGCGCGTTGGCTCATTTGAGAGAAATGGATATTTTGACTACGATTGAAATGTCCAGTAAGTACGTCAAAGAGGGGAGCGTTGACATCGTTAAAGACTTGGTCAAGACCATCACGGTCGAGAGTGGCGGCGTCACAAAAGACAACAATGGTGAACTGCTTACAGCGTTTCTTGGAGATGGCGCTATGGCTCCCAATATTCCAATGCATTCCTTTTTGTACATCATAACGACCAGAACAGAGCTTTTAAAAGACCGTGATATCATTGCTTTTTACCCGGGAAATAGAAAAATACTCACGTTAAGGAGAGTATTTTTTGTACACGATAAAATTTTATTGATTCCGGATGACAAAAATTCAGAAATTTTGATCATCAGTTCGTTTGCTGACATCGACTATGTGGGCAAAGTAACATCCTATAAAGTCGATTTGTAGGATATACTAATCGTCAAAGTATTCAAACTCAAAGTTCTTGATCCTGACGGTATCGCCATCTGCAAGGCCTATTTCTTTGAGTTTGTCCAACCCTCCGCTTTTTTCGATATATTTATGGAGGTATCTGAGCGAACCCATATCATTGAAGTTCGTGGAGTTGAATATCTTCTCAAGCTGTTTGCCTGTGAGGATAAAGACGTCCCCGTCTTTTGAAGCATAGATATTTTTATAGGTTTCGTCCCGCGCATCTTGTTCAAAATCAAAAAATTCGTAAACCTCTTCTTCTTCCATTTTTGATAATACGTCAAGCTGTGCGGCGGCTTCCGCAAGAACTTCATGCACACCGAGATGAATCGGAGCGGAGGCGGGAAATACTTTAAAGCCTTGTGCTTCTACATGTTTTTTAAACTTGATATATCGTTCATCGTCTTCATTGATGAGGTCCATTTTATTCGCAACGACGATCTGATGTCTTTTCGCCAACCTTTCATTGTATAACGTAAGCTCTTTGTTTATTTTTTCAAAATCTTCGATTGCATCCCTGCCCTCGCTGCCCGATATGTCCACAACATGAATCAAAAGTTTCGTCCGTTCGATATGCTTGAGAAACTCATGGCCTAAACCGGCACCTGCATGGGCGCCTTCAATGATTCCCGCAATGTCTGCCATGATAAAGCTTGTATCAAATATCTCTACCACACCAAGGTTTGGTGTGATCGTCGTAAAATGATAGTTTGCGATCTTCGGCTTCGCGCTCGTAGAAACGGAAAGAAACGTTGATTTACCAACGTTTGGAAAGCCCACAAGACCTACGTCCGCAATCAGTTTTAATTCCAACACGATCTTCCGCTCTTTTGCGAAGCTTCCTGCTTCGGCAAAGTTCGGTGCCTGCCTGACCGCGGTTTTAAAATGAACGTTTCCTTTGCCGCCCTTTCCACCCTTGGCCGCAACAATGCTGTCGCCATGTTTGACCAGGTCTTTCATGACATGTCCTGACGCTTCGTCAATGACGATCGTTCCGGGTGGTACTTTTATGATCAGGTTTTCTGCGTTTTTCCCATAGCATTTCTTTCTCATGCCATTTTGGCCGTCTTCCGCTTCATATTTTCTTTTATACCGAAAATCCATAAGGGTTCTTAGACTATTGTCCGCCATAAAAATGACATCTCCACCCTTACCGCCGTCTCCACCGTCGGGACCACCCTCCGGCACATACGGTTCTTTCCGAAACGAAACACAACCATCCCCGCCTTTTCCGGATTTAATATCAATCTTAGCTCTGTCAACAAACATGTCGTTCCCTTTCATCAAATACGATATGCGAAAAAATAACAAGTCGAAAAAAAGCCCCTATCAAGGGGCTTATGTTTAGGCTTCTTTTGGATATACGCTTACTTGCTTTCTTGTTTTATCATATCGCTCGAATTTGACGTTTCCATCTATTGTTGCAAACAATGTATCATCTCCGCCAATGCCCACGTTATTGCCGGGATGGAACTTCGTTCCTCTCTGTCTAACCAGAATGCTTCCGGAACTTACGTACTGGCCATCGCCTCTCTTTACGCCCAGTCGTTTCGACTGACTGTCGCGGCCATTCTTCGAACTGCCTACTCCCTTTTTACTCGCCATGGAAAAACACCTCCTTGCTGTATCAAATAGCTATATAAAATAACCGTTTATTATTCTTCCGTTTTTTCTACTGTTTCTTCTTTTGCTACGGATTTCTTTGCTCTTGGCTTCTTTTCAGCGACGGGCTTGTCTGCGTCTGCTTCAGCTTTCTTTGCTGCAGGCTTCCTTGCAGGCTTTTTTTCTGCGTCAGGAGTGTCTGCTTTTGCTGTTGCTTTCTTCGCCGCGGGCTTCTTTGCCACTACAGGCTCATCCGCTTGCTTCGCAACGTCTGCGCTTTCAGAAACTTCTTTAACCGCTGCTTCTTTTTTAACCGGCGCTTTTGGTACGCTTCCGTCTGCTGAAATGACGTCTATCTGAACCATCGTGTATGGTTGTCTGTGTCCGCGTTTCTTTCTGTAGTCTTTCTTTGCTTTGTACTTGAAGATGATTACCTTTTCACCTTTGCCGTGCTCAACAACACTTCCAACTACTTTCGCTGCATCTAGGTAAGGCGCACCCACCTGAACGCTGCTGCCGCTTCCGACCACCAACACCTTGTCAAATTCCATCCTGTTTCCGGTTTCAACTTTTAGTTTTTCAACTCTGATTACGTCTCCCTGAGAAACCCTATACTGTTTTCCTCCGGTTTCAATTACTGCATACATGCTCTATTTTACCTCCTCTATCCAGTCTCGCCATCATAAGGTAGCTTTCGCATTTACAAAACCCATTCTGTGCGGCTTACAGTCATAAATGATATCATACAAGCATTGTTATGTCAAATTGTTTTTTTATAACAGATTATCTTCTCTGTCACTATTCAATCACGACCCCGTCTTCATCGACGGCGAGTTCGGAAGGCGCTACAGGTTCCGTCGATTCGGTCGGCGCTGCAGATTTTACAGATTTCAAAAGCTCTTGTTGTATTTTTTCAAGGATGTTCTTGTTTTCCGCCAGAAAGTTCTTCACGTTTTCTCTGCCTTGCCCGATGCGGTTTCCGTCATAACTGTACCACGAACCGGCTTTCTCAACGATTTGCGCCGTTACAGCACAGTCAAGAATGTCGCCTTCCTTTGAAATGCCCATGCCGTACATAATATCAAATTCAGCTTGTTTAAATGGAGGCGCCAACTTGTTCTTGACAACCTTGACCCTTGTCCTGTTGCCCAGTACCTCTTCGCCCGATTTGATGTTTTCAATCTTTCTCACATCAAGCCTCATGCTCGAATAAAACTTGAGCGCTCTTCCACCTGTCGTTACTTCGGGGTTTCCAAACATGATTCCGACTTTTTCACGCAACTGATTGATGAATATAACGCACGTGTTGGATTTATTAATGGCTCCTGCAAGTTTGCGAAGCGCCTGTGACATCAATCTGGCATGGAGGCCGACATGGCTATCCCCCATCTCGCCCTGAATCTCGGCTCTCGGAACAAGCGCGGCAACAGAGTCGATTACGATCACATCCAACGCCCCACTTCTCACAAGCATTTCACAGATTTCAAGGGCTTGCTCCCCTGTATCGGGTTGTGAAACAAGAAGCTCGTCAACATCTACACCCAGTCTCTTCGCATATTCCGGGTCGAGCGCATGTTCCGCATCGATGAAAGCAGCTTTGCCACCTTCTTTCTGGGCTTCCGCTACGATATGTAATGTAATCGTTGTCTTGCCCGACGATTCAGGCCCAAAGACCTCAATAATCCTGCCACGCGCAACCCCTCCGATCCCTGTCGCAATATCAAGGCTGACCGCTCCTGTCTGTATGCCTGCTATATTGATCTTTGCGCCTTCATCACCCAACTTCATGATGGCACCGCGCCCGTACTGTTTTTGAATCTGAGCCAATGCCGCATCAAGCGCTTTGTTTTTTTCTTCTTTATTTATATTCATTCTTAACCTCCGACTTGTGAACATTTGTTCTTTTTATCATAGTACCACCATTTTTTTATAAGGTCAAGCAAAATTTAATATGGAATTCAAATTCACTCT
>WQWG01000028.1 GCA_009785435.1 Clostridiales bacterium | reverse complement strand
AGCGGCTTCCGATTTCCAAGACCCTGGGAGCGGTTTTGGGATCGAGGGCAGCCGTATGCTCATCGAGCAAAAGCACGCGAGGTTCATTGAGCGTTGCCATTAATAACGTTAGCGACTGGCGTTGTCCGCCTGACAGGAGACCGACCACATCGGTTAAACGATTTTCCAGTCCCAGATCAAGCGTGGCAAGCTTTTCCCGATAAAGTTCTCGCTCCGACTCGGTGATATACCAACGCAGTGTACGCCGTTTTCCTCGGCGGTAGGCCAGTGCCAAATTTTCCTCGATGCTCATATTGGCCGCTGTCCCCATCATGGGATCCTGAAATACGCGTCCCAAGTAGAGGGCGCGCTTGTGTTCGGGAAGATTCGTGACGTCGATGCCGTCGATCGTGATGCTTCCCGTATCGGGCAGGAACGTTCCGGCTACACTACTGAGCAACGTGCTTTTTCCTGCGCCGTTGCCTCCGATCAAAGTCACATAATCCCCCGGAGCCAAAGTGAGCGATACGTTATGCAGCACATGATTTTCGATGGGCGTACCCGGATTGAAGGTTTTATTCAAATTTTTGATTTGCAACATGATTTACTTCACCTCCGGCTCTTGTTTTTTTCAATGAGTTTAAGAATCTTTTCGTGGATCAGGGGCAAGGTCAGGGCAATGACGACCGTGATGGCCTGGAACAGGCGCAAATCCGCGGGAAGCATTCCCAGCCCAAGCACCAAGGCGATGATCAATCGATAGATGACCGCGCCTGCGACAAGAGATACGAGCCTGGCCCAAAAACTGCGAACCCGAAACAGTACCTCAGCGATAATGACGGAAGCAAGGCCGATGACGATCGTTCCAACCCCCATATCAACAGAAGCGAACCCTTGGCTTTGGGCGACAAGCGCCCCGGACAATCCCACCATGCCGTTGGAAATCATGAGGCAGAGAATGATCATGGCGTCGGTATTGACACCTTGCGCTTTCACCATTTGCCGATTGTTCCCGGTGGCGCGGATGGCACTGCCAAGCTCCGTCGAAAAGAACCAAAAGAGGAGTACGATAACGATCAGTGCCACGAAAGAACCTAGCGAAATAATGGAGACGTGCCTCGAAAGGCCCATTTCCTGTAAAAACGTGTAAACAGAAATGACGCGCTGTGGGCCGTGTGGCGGCAGCGGGACATTGGAAGTACCCATAATGCGGATGACGATGGAATAAGAAGCGACCATCGTTAAAATGCCGGACAAAATAGGCGGGATTCTCAATTTGGTCTGCAAAATGCCCGTCGTAAGTCCGCCGGCACATCCGACGAGTATGGCAAGCAAGGTGGCAACAAAAGGATTGCCGCCCTGTGAAATCATGCTGGCAGCCATGGCGGCGCCGAGGATGATGGTGCCCTCAACGGATAGGTCAGGCACTCCGAGTATTCGAAAAGTCAGGTAAACGCCAATGGCCATAAGAGACCAAAGAAGTCCCAAGGAAATCGCTCCTTGCAATATCAGCATAGCCGCGCATGTACTCCTTTCAAATTTGTTCACACATTTCAAGCGCCCACTCGTACCTTTTGTAATTCATACGCAAGGGTGTGGGCGCGTGTATTCATCTGTTTTGGTCAGAAAAAGTGACGAATCACTCAGGGAACTGGACGTAATTCAGGTACCGCTCAGGAATGTCGATTTCCAATTCATCAATCATAAATCCATTAAGGATGTAGTTGTAACGTTGCGCAAACTGGATCGGCATTGTGGCCGGTTCGCCTTCGCCTCTCAGAATCTGTATCGCCATGACGCCGGCTTGGTAGCCAAGCTCGAAGTAGTTGATGCTCAAGGTTGCGATGCCGCCGCCCATGACCATGTTTTCTTCACCGGGGAATACAGGTACGCCGGTATCAAGGCTGACCTGTGCTACGATGGGCATTGCGTCAGCGTGTGTATTGTCTGTCGGGATCCATACGGCGTCCGCACGCGCGGCAAGAGACAACATATTCTGTTGAACGTCTCCCGTGGTCGTCACGGTGCCTTCGATAACGGTAAGTCCCAAAGCTTCAGCGTAACCGCGGGCAAGCTCCGCTTGGTAGACTGAGTTTGGCTCGTTCGTTGAGTAAGCGATGCCAAGCGTCTCCATGTCAGGCACGAATTCCAAAATCATTTTGATTTGTGCTTCGATTGGGTTCATGTCAGACGTTCCGGTTACGTTATATCCGGGCGCTGCGTTGGAGTTAACGACGCCGGCGCGCTCGAAGCTGGTGATGGCCGTACCGATGATCGGAATCGTGTCGGTCTCGGCAAACATTGCCTGTAGGCTACCGGTGGCGATGGCAAGAACCAAATCCGCATCGTTGTTCACAAATCGCTGAGCGATGGTGGACAATGTTGCAGAATCGCCTTGTGCGTTCTGATAGTCGTAAACAGCTGAAATTCCTGCATTCGCCAGAGCGGCCATAAAGCCCTCACGAGCGGCGTCAAGCGCAGGATGTTCCATCAATTGGATGATGCCTATATTGAAAACGTCTTCATCTCCGGGAGGTGTGGGTGGCTCATCGTTGTTGCCACATGCCGCAAAAGCGGTCAAAACCAGTGCTACGATCAATAGCAATGCACATATTTTGCTTTTTTTTCGCATAATCATTATATTCCTTTCAAAAAATAGTAATCGTCATAAATTGGTACTTATTATAAACCTTTAGCCAAATGCCGTCAAGCAAATAATTTCTTGGAATTGCTGAAATTCTTACGTTTTTTCACTCGAACGGTCGGCCACTTTCACGAAATCATAATTTGAGCAGCACCATTATTACAGCGCATAGACTTCGTCAGGGCCAATGATCCGAAAACCACCATCGCGCAAAGCAGAGATTCCTGCGCCCGGTTGGTCAAGGCGCATGATGATCACGGCCTCGCTGTCTTTACGGGAAGCAAGGGCATACAGATATTCGAGATTGATGCCCGCATCGGCAATCAATCTGGACGCCTTGGCAAACGCACCGGGCTGATCGGATACCGCAATGGCCACAACTTCGCTTAACCGCACCATCATTCCTGCCTCACGCAGGAGAGCAAAGGCCTCGTCGGGATTTGAGACAATCAGACGCAACATCCCAAATTCGTTGGCATCGATTAGAGACACCGCCCGAAGATCGATCCCTTTCGATGCAAGAGCCTCGGTGATTTCCGTCACCTTTCCACGGCGGTTCTCCACAAAAACGCTCAATTGCTTAATTGTCATCTTATTCACCCTCCATTTCAAATATTATATACCGATTATATAACTATACAACGCCTTGTTGCATCATCGCTTCCGCTAATTTTTTAAAGCCTGCGATGTTCGCGCCTACGACAAAATTACCCTCAAAGTCCGCTTCTTTTGCAGCTTCGTCGATGCTTTTGCCGATGTTTGCCATAATTTCTTTTAACTTTTCATCTACTTCTTCAAATGTCCAAGGAATTCTCATGGAATTTTGAGCCATCTCCAACGCTGACGTCGATACGCCGCCTGCGTTTGCCGCTTTGCCCGGCAAAAACAAGACTTTGTTTTTTAAGAACACATCGGTGGCTTCCAGCGTCGTTGGCATATTTGCGCCTTCGCCGACCGCAATGCATCCGTTTTTAACCAATATTTTTGCATCTTCTTCGTGTAATTCGTTTTGTGTCGCGCAGGGGAGCGCGATATCGCATGGAATGCTCCAAATGCCGCGGCCGTCTTGGTAAACCGAATCGGGGCGATGCTTTTTATACATCGAAAGTCTGCCGCGTTTGACCTCTTTGATGAGTTTTACCGCGTCGATATCAATTCCGTCCGCATCATAGATATAGCCGTTGGAATCGGACAGCGCAACGACTTTTCCGCCCAATTGCGTGCATTTTTGAGCCGCGTTGATGGCAACATTGCCCGAACCTGATATCACAACGGTTTTGCCCTCAAAGGTTTCCCCTCGTCTTTTGAGCATGCCGTCCATTAAATAAATCAGTCCATATCCTGTGGCTTCCGTACGGACGAGTGAGCCGCCGTATGATAGCCCTTTGCCGGTAAAAACGCCTTCAACGCAATTGGCCAAACGCTTGTACTGCCCGTACATAAATCCAATCTCACGAGCGCCTACGCCGATGTCACCGGCGGGAACGTCGGTATTTGCTCCGATATGGCGAGACAGTTCCGTCATAAGGCTCTGGCAAAATGCCATGATTTCACGATCCGACCTGCCCTTTGGGTTAAAATCGGCTCCGCCTTTTCCGCCTCCGAGGGGCTGCCCTGTCAATGAATTTTTGAATGTCTGTTCAAAAGCCAAAAATTTCATGATGCTCAACGATACGCTCGGATGAAAGCGCAAGCCGCCTTTGTAAGGGCCAAGCGCGCTGTTGTACTGAACTCTGTAGCCCTTGTTCACTTGTACTTTTCCGGCATCATCGACCCAAGGGATTCGGAATATGATGACGCGTTCGGGCTCAATTAAGCGTTCAAGGATCCCGGCTTTTTCATATTCCGGGCGCGAGTCCACGAAAGGCTTCAGCGACGTAAAAATTTCGGTGATTGCTTGATGAAATTCCGGTTCGTTCGGATTGTTTTGGATTGCCCATGCCAATACTCTTCTGGTATAAGACATAAATGGACCCCCTTTCTGAAATTAATTATACTTTATAAAAAGCACTTACCTCATCTCTGGCAATGATGTTGAGGCAAATGTTTATATCTATGTAATAGTTCTTCTCTTCGAGCAAATTTTTGATGGTCTGGTACGCCATTTCAGGAAAATTGTTTTCTCTGCTCAGGTGTGCCAGCAAAACATGTCTGTATTTTTGTTTTTCGGAGAGAATCTTGCAGATGGCGTCTGCTGCGTCCACGTTTGAAAGATGCCCTTTCCGGCCCAAGATGCGCTGCTTCAAAAACCAAGGATATCTTCCGATGCGGAGCATTTCGACATCGTGGTTCGCTTCAAGAACCAAGAGGTCTGCCCCTTTTATTTCATCGTAAATGTTGCCGCTTAAATAACCGGTATCTGTAAGGATGCTGATTTGTTTGTCGCCCTTGTAAAATGAAAATCCAACCGGTTCTGCCGCATCATGAGATACGAGAAAAGATTTTACTTTGATGTCGTTTATAAAAAAAGTGTCTCCCGTTTTAAATACGGATCTTTGCTTTTCTTCGACAAGCGGTGCGATGCTTTGCCATGTTCCGCTGTTTGCGTAGGCAGACATTTGAGGCATTTTTTTCGCGATCGTCCGCAAACTTTTCACATGATCTCCATGCTCGTGCGTCACCAGCACGGCATCCACGTCTTCGGGACTTACGCCTGCGCCCTCCAGCGATTGAAAGATTTTGCGTCCGCTGATTCCCGCGTCAACCAGCACGGCCGAATTGTCAGACCGTATGAGATAGCAATTGCCGTTGCTTCCGCTTGAAAAAGAACAAAAGGTTAATGACATAAAAATTTCTCCGACTTGCAGTCTGCACTAGTGCTTGTATGCAAGGATGTGCACGGCTTCGGTTCCGTTGTACGTGATTTTCCATGTTGGAAAAGCAGTACCACTCGCGATTGCCGTTTGTGTATCGATAATTGTTTCATCGAGCCAGTATATCATTTCTATGCGGTCGATGTAAATGTTTTTTTTGTCGTCGATTTGTGCCAGAAAAAGCAAGAGGGCTTGCGCGGCAGAGATTGTTTGTTGTTTTCTGTTATGGAAATTGACTGCCTCAAGCCACTCCGATTCGATATGGATGGGAAGCCCATCTTCAAATAAAAGGGTGATGTGGCTTTTTTCCAAGGTGATGCCGTCGATGACATTTTTATAGCTCACGATTGTTTGTCGGCCATCGTCATCTCGTTCAATGCGGCAAAACACAGCATGTTCGGCAATCGTTTTGAATACGGCAGCCTCTTCGTTAAGTCCCAGAAGCTGAATGGCCAGATTCGCGGCTTCCATATAGTCCGCATTTTCTCTTGCGCCGGGTGGCAGCGGTTCAAACGCAATCGATTGAAGCACGCGGTTGATTTGATCATGATCGATTTCCAGATTTTGCACGAAGAGAATGGACATCTCCCTATGATTCTGGGGAATGATTTCAGCGTCGACATAGATGTTTCTCTCAGCCAAAAATTCCGATAAGGCGTTGTGGTCTGTGAACCCACCTCCGCCCATGCCAAAATTGCCGTAAACAGCAATTAAAAACCCGTTGGTAATGATCAGCGCTATGATCAATATTGTCTTTGCTTTTGACCAGTCCATCCATCTACTCCTTACTGCAAACCATGTCCGAGAAGCGCTCCGTCGTCAAGCCCGAAGTAAAATTCAAGCCCGTCGATGGTTACAATCCATGCGGCGCTTAACGTATCTTCATGACCATCTCTTTTCACATATCCGACATCCAGACGCGTCACTTTTTCAAGAATGGCTTCAAAAGAAAGCTCTTCTGCATCTGCCTCTTGTGTTTCCGGAAGCGCTGCCTGTATCGGCTCGGTATTGGCTGCAATCATATTGATGACAGGCAAGAAAACTTGTCTGTACCCTTGATCTGCTTGCCTGATGTCGTTTGAATTCACATGAATCAGCTGTCTTTGAAAATAGGTGACCCTGTCGCCGATGACATCAACCACCATCGGATGGCCGCCTTGATCGTATACCCTGCTTCCCGCGATCTGAATGCCAAAGACAAAGCGGAACCCTCGATTTCCGTCAGGGTCGACAACAACCTCTCGTATATATGGCGTAAGCGGCATGCCGCCGCCAATGGCGGAAAAGCCGCCATGCATGGCAATAAACGAATTTGCCCTTTCAAAGGCTTCAAGGTATGTGAGCGGCGCGGCAGACCTGTCGTCAAGTTCTCGCCGGAACTCTAAAATACCGTTGTTGTGTGCCACGACAACGATTCTTCCGAATCCGTACATATAGATGACCGTGCCGTTTTCATCTGCGATTTGCCGTACAAAGTCGAAGTGATCGCTGAAAAAGCTTCTGACGATGTCGGTTACTCTGTCGGGATGGCGAGAAAAGTCTTCCCGGGAAAAAGGGATATCATACAGATTGCTTTCAAATGAAACGGGAATCAATGTGCGGTTATGGATGGTGCCGCCCATAAAATTTTCAAGCGTATGATAGGGAACGTGGTTCCTTTGGGCATCTTGTATGATTTGCCGTACAGGCTCAAAATCGTTGTTGCTTCTGCCCACGATTCGGAAGTGTTTGTCCGAATTGCGATCATAAACAAACAGGAGATGGTCAAAGTCAGCAACATACACAAGTTCACTGACGGCGTCAATGGCGTCCGCGCCGTGGATTCTGTCGATTCCGTACAGTTCTCTGAGCGCGCTGAACGGCAGGTAGTATTCAAATACAGCCTTGATCGATGGCCGCATTAAGACCTCCAGCTCATATCGCTCTTGTGTGATTTCTTCGACCAAAAGATTTCCGCCCTCTGAAAAGGCGCTGAAGCCCTCCATAATCGCCGCGAAGTGATGTGTGCCGGCAACCGTATAATCGCCGCCGCCAAAAGAGATTTCGATGCGGTCAGGCTGAAAGATTTCGATGGGATCGATCGCTGCATACCGTGGCTGTTCTTCCCCCATAAGGCCTCTGAGGGGTGTATCTCCCCAGAACAAATACAAAAGTAGTATTGTTAATAAAAACAATACTACAAGAAGAGCGCTTTTTATGTTTTCAATAAGCCGTGAGCCTTTTGATATGTCCATCTATTTTTCCCTATAATGGCTCTGTTCAAATCGCAACGCGATTTGGTAACAGGCCTTATGTCGAACTTTCCTAAATCTATGATTTAGTGAAAGTGGCCGACGAATGGCTCTGTTCAGAGCTTGACGTTTCGGTTAGTTTCCAAATATTGCCCTCAGTATGTTTGTTAAAAATTGAGTGGTTCCTGAGCTTTGTGATGCCGCAGCTGCCGTGTTCGCCGGGTTTTCTTCCCGTGCGCGGATTTCGACCGGGCTTGAATTGGTATGGATCACGTTGCCTTCGGCATTAATGGTTTCGACTGTAATTCGATAAACGCCCGGCGTTACGTTTTGAACCTGCTTTGTATAAAAGCTCAGATTGTTTGTGCTTGTAAAGTTCTCGGTGGTTCCGACCGGGATGCTTCTGATTTCACTATCGTCAGCTCTTTCGTACGCCGCAAGACTGATATTGACATTGTTGCCGTCTACGACTTTCACTTGTTGCGTGACCGAAACTCTGACAGACATCGGTGCAGTCATTCGTACAGAAACAAGGAGATTGTTTGAATAGACCGTAGACCCCGAAACCGGGTTTACGATGGTTACATATGGGTTGGCTGTTGCGAATACAGTTGATGCGCTT
>WQWG01000027.1 GCA_009785435.1 Clostridiales bacterium | reverse complement strand
TTCTATTTTTTGAATAAAATCTTTGCTCTCGGCAAATTGCATGACATATTGCCTTACTTTTTTATTGTTTCCCGTCAATTTCTTTAAGCCCGGTACATAATACGGGTTTGGTATAAACCGCACGTCAAACACCATATCGGCATCAAGCGGAATGCCGTTTTTAAACCCAAATGAGCCAACATTGATCGTAAAGTCATGTGCGCCATCTTCTGCCGTAAAAATTTGTTTGATCTCTTCTCTGAGTCGCATCGATTTCATATTGGACGTATCAATGATGAAATCCGCCATATTTCGAATTTCGTGTAAGGCATCTCTTTCTTTTTGGATTCCCAATGCGGTCGAAAAACCGCTCGATAAAGGATGCGCTCTTCTGGTCTCATTAAATCTACGAATCAGCGCTTCATCCGATGCTTCAAGGAAAACCAGTTTGTATGCGATTTCTGCGTTCTTCAAATCGTCTAAACACGATTTAATGTCCGCAAAGAACTCTCCGACCCTGACATCCATGACAAACGCTGCTTTTTGGACGCCGCTTTGATCCCTTGACGCAAGCCCGATAAAATCTTTTACCAATGTCGGGGGCATATTGTCGATACAATAATAACCCAAATCTTCAAGACAAATGACCGCTTGTGTTTTTCCCGCGCCTGATAAACCGGTAACGATTACGATTTGCATAGTCTTCCCCTCTCTTGTTCAAATTTGACTCTATCGTCGTTCAATGTTTACGATTCTGTCCATATCAAGCCCCGCCTCCATCGCCCGTCGAATCGCAGGCTCACATGAACCCACTTGACCGGGTACATGGGCATCGCTGCTGACAATAAATTGCACATCTATTTTTGAAACTTGTTTGATTTGTTCGATGGTCAGCTGTTTGTGGTGCGCGCTGATTTCAAGAAGCGTTCCTCGATCGGCGCATGCTTTCGCGATTTCAACAATGTCAAAAATGCCTTTTCCTCCGGGATGTGTCAATATCTTGATCGGATTTTCATAGATGGCTTTTACGGCCATATCCGTATTTTTTGTAAGCAGATTCTTTTTCCCTGAAAGCGCGATATTGCTCAAATTGTGAAAGAAATTTTCACCACAGTAACCATTTTTGACACCAAAGTGGTAGCCCGCGATCACGAAGTCGTATGCGCCGATTGCTTGCTCGTCTACATCCAAGCCGGTTCCGGCATGGATGATATTCGCTTCAACCGATAAAAAGATGTCCATATCTTTATAAATCTCGCGTTGCTCGTCAATTTCTTTACGCATCTCTTGGATTCTTTCAAGGCGCACACCATAAAACAGATGTCCGGGGCCGTGATCTGAAATCGCGATGCCGCTCAGGCCTTTTTCAAAGGCGACGCGAACATTTTCCGCGATGGTGCCTTTTCCATGCGAATAGGTCGTATGCGTATGATAATCGTATTTGATCTTATACTCCATGATCCCCTATAATCCTCACTTCCGGCTCCAGGTTGACTCCAAATTGATCATATACGGTGTGCTGTACCAGATGCATCAAATCAATAATATCTGTAGCCGTGGCATTTTTGTCGTTTACAATAAATCCGGCATGAAGCTCGGATACCTTAGCGCCACCAACCGAAAGACCCTTAAGCCCTGCGTCCTCAATCAGTTTCCCTGCAAAGTACCCGTCAGGCCTTTTGAAGAAACTGCCTGCGCTGGGAAGCGAAACAGGCTGCTTTTCATTGCGAAGCTTCGTCAATTCCCTCGTTTTTTCTTTGATCTCCTCGATGCTGCCCTGACGCAGCTTTAGGGTTACACCGGTTACGACGTCACCCGTCTCATACAATATGCTATGCCGATAGGAAAACGCCATGTCATCCGCACGCATCGTAAATTCTTTTGAACCGTCCTTTGAAACCAGATGAACGGATTGAATGATGTCTTTCATTTCACTTCCATATGCCCCGGCATTCATAAAAACGGCTCCGCCGATGCTGCCCGGAATCCCAGAAGCAAACTCAAACCCAACAAGCCCTGCCTCCATAGCCATTTTTGCGACCGTCGGCATGAGCGCTCCCGCGCCCACCGTCAGTTCATCGCCATCTACTGTTATATGCGAAAACGCTTCGCCTACTTTCACGATCGTTCCAACGTAACCGCTGTCACGAACAAGAATATTTGAACCGTTTCCCATAACCATATATGCAGATTGCGATTCGGATAATTGAGCAAGCGCTTCTCTCAGCTCACTTACATGCTCAGGCATCATCAAAACATCCGCTTTTCCACCGGCTTTAAAAGACGTATATTGGCTCATGTCACAATTTTTGATGACGATCAAATTCTCGCCCCCTTAAATCAATTCATCCACGATGATGACATACGGGAGCTCTGTGATTTCTTTCAGCGCATCGGGGACATGACACTTCTTCGGAAGCTTGATCATCATGCTGACTGCCGCAGCGCCCTCTACATTGATCACCACCCTGTCAAGGTGCGCATCCATAACGGTTATGCCCATTGCTTTTACAGCGTTCAAAAGAGGCTTTACATTTCTGACCGCATCGACTTCAACATAGATGCTCAACGTACGTGAACGGAGATACAACATGTTCTCCACTCTTGGAAATACGGCGAGCGTTACCAACACCAAAATCCCTGATATGATCGCGCCGGCATAAAACCCGATGCCGATCGCAAGGCCGATGCAGGCCGATGCCCACAGCCCCGCAGCTGTCGTAAGTCCTTTGATTTTATTGCGTCCCGTTACAAGTATGATGCCGACACCCAAAAAACCGACGCCTGTTATGACTTGCGCGCCAAGCCTGCCGGGATCCAACACCGCTTCAAAATGATGATAAATATACTCATTGGTCAACATGGCGAGCGTCGCCCCCAGACAAACCAAAATGTGTGTACGAAAACCTGCAGGATGCTTGTTCGCCCCTCTCTCCAGCCCGATGATCCCTCCCAGGATGACTGCAAGCAGAAGCCTGATCAAAACGGTCATCATATTCATTTCATGCATATAAAATTCTGACAAAAAGCTCATGGACAAATATCCTTTCTGAAATATCAATCATGTTTATATAGAAAATAGTATACCACGAAAAGTCAATTTATGATAGAATGTTTCTGTCAAGATGTTTGCACCAAAGAAAGAAAACAACCTGCCGCTTTATTCAGTAGGAGGTTCATATGTTCCGCGAAATCAAAAAGAAGCACATCATACTGGAAAACCGAAAGCCCTATCCGGATCAGATCAGCGAATACATCCATGAATTGAATATGGTTGACTGGATCTATGGTTCTATGCGCATGGACGGCAGTATTTTGACCAGAAATCAAGTGGAAAGAATCCTAAAAGGCGCATTCATTCCGGATGCAAACCTCAATGAGCATGCCGCCATCGATCGGCATCGCCTCTTGTTCAAAGCCGCTCATGATATGCTCGAAATGTCGTTCTCTTTGAGTCCTGAATTGATTTTCAATTTTGCACAAAAACTGACAGGAGACGACAACATAGGCTACAGAAGAACAAATCCTGTACTGGTTTCACTGAATTACAATCCACCACATCCATCGGACATCGAACAACAAATGAAGCTGCTCATGAACTGGTTTTACGCGGATGATACGGAATCAAACCCGATCCTCAAAGCAGCCGAGCTTCATCATAGAATCATCGAAATCTATCCGTTTGATTCATATTCCGAGGCCGTCGCAAGAGCCGCCATGTATTACTTTCTGATGGAACAAGGTTATCCTCCGTTTGAACTCAATTTGAGTGAACGAGAATACAACATCGCCATCATCGAATATCTAAAAAAAGAGAACAGCGAGCCTTTTTATCAAGCAATCGAACACAGCCTGCTAAACAAAATGGAAGTATTGATACAACTCACTGCGAACGAAAAATAACCCTTGGTACTCACTTGACCAAGGGTTATTGTCTTCATTAATGATTCATTTGTTTAAACTTCCACAGTCCATCCCATCGAATCTTCGAGTTCACCCGTCTGTATTCCGTACAATTCGTCATACAGTCTTTGAGAAATCGCTCCGGTTTTTCCGCCGTTGATCGCGATTTTCTTGCCTTTCCAAGTAAGCTCTCCCACGGGGGATATGACTGCCGCGGTACCTGTCGCAAATGCTTCATCAAGCTTGCCTGATTCGCATGCGTTAAAGATTTCTTCGATTGAAACCTTTCTTTCCGATACCTTGTAGCCCCATTTTTTCAGCAACTGCAAGCAAGAGTCTCTTGTGATCCCTTTCAGGATCGTTCCTCCTGCAGGTGGTGTGACCACCTCGCCGTCGATCACAAAGAACGCGTTGGATGCTCCGATCTCTTCGACATACTTCTTTTCGACACCGTCAAGCCAAAGTACTTGGTCAAGACCCATACCGATGGCTTTTTGTTGCGCTTTCAAAGTACCGGCATAATTGCCGCCCACTTTCGCGTATCCCGTCCCTCCGGGTGCCGCTCTGATGTATTCATCTTCTACGAGCAACTTTGTCGGAGAAAGTCCTCCGGCATAGTATGAACCCACAGGGCTGAGAAATACGATGAACGTAAAGTGTTCGGCCGGACGCAGTCCGACAAACACTTCATCCGCAATGATAAACGGCCTGATGTAAAGAGAGCGTCCCTCTCCTTGCGGAATCCAGTCCTTTTCAAAGTCAACGATCGCCTTGACCGCGTCTAAAAAAAGCTTTTCATCCATCTCCGGGATGCACAGTCTGTCGCACGTGATGTTTAAACGTTTGGCATTCATTTCGGGCCTGAACAGGAGCGTTCTGCCATCTTTCGTCTTATAGGCTTTCATGCCCTCAAACATTTCGATCGCGTAATGAAGAACCGCTGCCGCAGGATCAAGTGAAATCGGCCCGTAAGGGACTATTTTTCCGTCGTGCCAGCCTTTTCCCTTTGTGTATTCCATAACAAACATATGGTCCGAAAAGTACTTCCCGAATCCAAGACTATTCTGGTCCGGTTTTTCTTTTGGCTTATCTGTTTTATGAATCGTGAAATTATCGTTCATATTCGCCTCCTGTTTTTTGATATTAATCGCATGTCACTTTACAGTTTAGCTGATCAGTCCAACCATTCTTGGCAACCATAGTGACAACTCCGGAACGAATGTAATGATCAGCAGAGCCGGGCCATAGCAGAATAGAAGGATCTGCATAACAGGCTTTAACATATCGCCTACATTAACGTTCAGTATTTTTGCCGTAAGGAATATGAATGGTGCCGTAGGCGGAGTAACGTTGCCCATTGCAATGTTTGTACCCAATATCGCCGCAAAGTGATACGGGTTAACGCCGATGTATCTTACGATCGGAAGCAAAATAGGCGTGCAAAGCAATGTTGCCGATGCATCGTCCATAACCGCAGCGATAACAAGCATCGTCAGGTTAACCATAAGCATAATCACTGTAGGATTTTCCGAGATTCCCATAAGTGCATTAAGAAGTGTCGTGTGTAGGTCTTCTCTTACAAGAATCGTAGCAAATATCATAACCATACCGATCATGACCATGAGCGTACCGGTTGTTGTAGCTGTCGAAATAAACGTTCTCCAAAGCTCTTTAAAAGTCAATCCTTTGTAGATAAACAATCCCACCGGGATCGCATAAAGTACTGACATGCCTGCTGCTTCTGTCGGCGTCATAAATCCACCGTAAATACCGCCCAAAAGGATAATCGGTAACATCAGCGCAGGGATCGTTTTGAATGTTCTTCTGCCAAGCTGACCCAAAAATTCACTTCTTGGAACAGGATCAGGCATAATAACACCTTTTTCATTTCTGAGAAGCAGATACGCTCCTATGCAAAGGATCGCCGAAAGCAGAAGCCCCGGAATAACGATTGCAAGGAAGCAAGTCAGTACAGAAAGTCCCCCCTGCCAAGCATATAAAATCTGAATGCCGCTCGGCGGAAGTACAAGACCCAAAGGACCCGCGCAGCATATGATCGCCGCACATTTGCCCATATTGTATTTTTGTTTTTCCATGTTTGGCCCTAAAATAGAACCAATGCACGAAATCGTCGCTGCACCACTTCCCGCCATTGAGCTAAACCCTGTTGACGCGAGAACCGCAACGATGCCCAAGGCACCTCTAACACGTCCGATAAATAGAGACACCCAGTTTACGAGGGTATCCCCTATTTTTCCTTTTGTGATGATACCTCCCGACATAATAAACAGCGGAATAGCGAGCAAAACAACGCTGGATAGCTGGCTATACGCAGTTAAGTGGAAAAATTGAGGACTGATACCAAGTGTAAAGTGAAGCCATATGACAGACAAGGCAAAACAAAAAGGTACCGGAATGCCTATGATAAGAGCAATTACTAGAATTAATAAAGATACAGCAATTTCCACTATTCAGTCACCTCCTTTGTAAAGTTATCTTCTTTCATCGGGAATATCGCTCTGATTAGGTGATACACTGAATATAAGAACATCATAACAAAGCTGATTACAAGCGGTATCTGAGACCAAATCATAAGCCAGCGAAGTCCGGGCGTTCTCTGGCCCATTTGAAGATTCCATAGACCCCATTCGACCCCCCACCATGCGAAAAGGGCAAGCGCCGCAACAGTCAGACTGTGCGCGACGAGTCCTATCGTTTTTTTCACATTTTTCGATTTTATAAACATGTCAAGCATATCGCCTTTTATATGCTGATTTTCGGCAGTGGCAACAATGCCTCCGGTCCAATACATCCACATCGCGATGATGACGATCATTTCTTCCAGTCCGAAAATACCAATATTAAGCACGTATCTGGCGAATACGTTTATAACAACGATCATCATAATGCAGATGCTGGCAATTCCCAACACCGTTCTTTGCACCCATGAGATCGATTTCCAAAAGAGTGTCTTTTCGATACTTTTCATTCCAGTTCTCCTCACTCTTACCTATCATATAAATAAAATAAATCCGTATTGTTTTTATTTAAGCAGGGGGATGTTGACACCGCCCCTGCTTATCGTTTTATTTACTATGTAGCATACACTCGTTGTTGATATACTAGTTGCCTGCTACGTCTGCGTGAAGCAACAGCATGGTTTCCTCACCAAACTCTTCATAAAGTCCAGGCCAGATGCGTCTGATCGCCGCTTCTCTCATGGCTTCTCTTTCTGCATCAGTCGGTTGGAATACTGTGATTCCATAATCTTTAAGTCTGTCAATAAAGTCAGCACTTCTTACTGTCTGCTCATCCATCATCCTAAGTGCCGCTTCTTCCATTACTTCAGAGATGATTCTGCTGTAATGTGCAGGAAGTGAATCGTAAAGTCTCTTGTTCATGAAAACGACAAAGGAGTCATCCATATATCTGTAATCATAGTAATAGTTGATCGCATCACGGAAGCCTACATAGTTCAGCTCAGGGCCGCCGCCAAGCCAACCGTCTACAACGCCTGTCATAAGCGCAGGATAAAGGTCAGCAAACGGAATCGCATGTGTGTTTGTAAACTGCATGCCATCCGCCAAAGACTGAAGGATCCAAAGTGGTGGAAGACGAAGTCTAAGTTCAGGCTTCTCCACATCAAAATCCCATTTCGTAGCAGGATTCAATGGCTCACGTGTTCCGATGCCCATCAATCCGCCCGGTAAAATTGCAAGCAACTCAAGGTTGTTGTCCTCTGCAATCCCTGAAAAGATATCAAAGAAGTTCGATCCATGTGTCCACAGTCTTCTTCCCTCTTCATAACTTGTTACAAGATATGGGATGTACAGCATCGCCATTCTTGAATCAACGGTTGTAGGTGCCGTTCCGACGATGATGTCAACGGTTCCCATAATAACTTCCTGAAGAATCGGTATGTAGTCACCGAGAACGCCTGCAGGGAAGTGTGTGATGTTGATTGCGCCGTCTGTACGGTCATAAATTTCCTCGACAGCCCATGCCATCATAACGGAATCCGCAAATTCAACCGGGTTCTGGCTGGAAAGTCTCAGGTTCCATACCTCTTGACCTGTCTCTCCAGTGCCACTGCCATTGTTGTCACCACATGCTGTAAGCATTGCTGCACCTGCAAGCAACACAACACACATGGTTATTGCTAATACTCTTCTTTTCATAATTTTCCTCCTTAAATTTATCTTTCATAATTTAATAGACATTATTGAATAGACTTTCAGTATTTGGAGTTTTTACAGAAACCTCTTTCTCAACCGTTTCCATTCGAGGTCTCTCAGTGCTTCAATTTCTCTGTAATCGCTCTCGCCTAAATGCTTGAATCTGGCCTGCGCTTTGAAGTATTCGTCAACCGGTTTGAACGTCTTGGGTTCAAGATTCAGCTTGAACTCATCGTTTTCGTATTCCGCAAGATACCACAAGCCGCTTTCAACAGCCAATTTACCGATTTCGATTGACCTTGCAGGGTCAAATCCCCATCCTGTCGGACATGGTGCCGTAATATGGATCAGCTTACAGCCCTTAATGCCTTTCGCTTTTTCCACTTTCTCCATAAAATCTTTCGGATATGAAGTTGACGCTGTC
>WQWG01000026.1 GCA_009785435.1 Clostridiales bacterium | reverse complement strand
GCCGGTTGCGATGGTAGCGGCGGTTTCGTGCGTATTGATGCCGCGTCCGGCCGCTTCACAGCCGATAAGCTCCACATTTTTGTCGTCGATGAAGTCATAGAACGACCCGATTGCGTTGCTTCCGCCGCCGACACAGGCGATGACTGCATCCGGCAGTCTGCCGATTTCATGCGTCATTTGTTCTTTGATCTCCCGGCCGATGACGGCTTGGAAATCACGTACAATGGTCGGGAATGGGTGAGGCCCCATGGCGGAGCCGAGACAATAGTGCGTATCCGCTGACCGCGCAGCCCATTCGCGCAATGTGGCGTTGACGGCATCCTTTAAGGTTGCGGTTCCGGATGTAACGGCGTGGACTGTGGCGCCCAAAAGTCCCATGCGATAGACGTTGAGCGCTTGACGCTCGGTGTCTTCTTCGCCCATGAAAATCTCGCATTCCATGCCCATGAGCGCTGCCGCTGTTGCAGTAGCGACGCCGTGCTGTCCGGCACCGGTTTCGGCGATCAGACGGGTTTTTCCCATCTTTTTCGCCAAAAGGGCTTGACCGAGTACGTTGTTGATTTTGTGAGATCCTGTGTGGTTGAGATCCTCACGTTTGAGGTAAATCTGCGCCCCGTTTACGTCTAAAGTCATTTTTTCCGCGAAGTACAAAAGGGATGGCCTGCCTGCGTATTTTCCGAGCAAGGCATCCAGTTCCGCAATAAATTCCGAGTCACAACGCCATCGCTCATAGGCCCTCTCGACTTCTTGTACGGCGCGCATCAGTGTTTCGGGGATGTACCTACCCCCGTGGATTCCGAACCTACCATTGGTTGACATCGTGTTTCCTCCTTTTTTAAGCTTTTAGAAATACAAAAATCCCTGACAAAGCCAAAGTTGACTTTGTCAGGGACGAATAAACAATCCGCGGTGCCACCCTGATTCACGATCGCTCGTGCGCTTAGCGGTGTGCCATCACACACCCGGCAACTGACGTATGCCCACACGTCGTGGAATACTCGGCGCTAACGCCTTTGACCACGCCCTCAACGGCCCATTATGACATCCCGCATTTCCATCCGGCTCTCAGCTGTGCCGAATTCTCTGTAAGGCGCGTGACATGCCTTTACTTCCGTTTCAACGGTTTTTTATAAGATACCATAGCGAAATTGCATTGTCAAGCGTCTTTTTTTGAAAAGACGTTACGCGGTTTTCCAACGCTTAAGATTCGGGATTCCCTCCTTGCATTGCTCTTTGGCATCTTCCGGCGAAAAACCAAATTCACTGACCATCAGAGCAGCAACGGCTTCAATCATTCCCTCCAGTGTAAGGTTCGGGTCTGTAAATGCGCCACTGTCATAACAAAATTTGCAATAATCCACACTTTTGTTCCCATTTGCCTCGGTTCCGTACATTTCGTCGGTTTCCCCCATGGGCATACCGCAGCTTTCACAAAATTTTTCCTGCATCGTCATTTCTCCTTTATAAAATTCAAATTGGTACTTCTGAATGTTCAATAAGTTTTGCTTGTTGATGAACACTTTATCATCAGCATAACATGCATAAGATGACAACATCATGTCATGTTTTGTGCAAATATTTATTTTTTATTTTTTCAATGCGAATCAGCATTTCATCACGAATATGCTGCGGCTCCAAAACTTCAGCAGCAGTACCGTATGAAAGGATATAGTCATAAATCCACTGAGCCTCGGCCATGCGCAGCGTCAATGAGCCATCTTCGTTGGCCGTGATATCGCTTTCGGGAAATTCATCGTAAATCCGAAATTTTGCGTGTGGCGAAATGAGAAGCTTCACCTCGATCGGGGAGGGTGCGGGAGTGTCTTCGATCGGCTCCATCGCCGGAGCTTCGTAATCGCTTCGATGAAACGGCGTACCCAGAATCTTCAAATGACTGATACGAGAAAACTTGAATACGCGATACGCTTTTTCCGTCAGGCAGAACGACTGCAGATACCATGCCTTTGATTTGAATGACAGTTTCAGAGGATATGCTTCACGCCCTTTGGACTCGCCATATGCACTGAGATAATCGAAAGACACAGCAAGTTCGCCGATGATGGCATTTTTCAGCAGTTCAAACTTTTTGTTGTCTGCCTCGCTATGCCCCCAACGTGAAAAATCAACCTCGATCCAGTCTTGGTTCGGGCTGTCAAAAAAGTTTCGTAACCGGCCGAGTACTTTGTCTGTTTCAATGAACTCTGTTGCGGCCATGCTTTGCAAGGCAAATAAAAGCTGCTGTTGCTCGTCCTTTGAAACAAGCGCTTTGTTGAGCACAAAATGGTCTTGGATAAAAATTCCGCCGCCTTTGCCCTGTGTCGTGTAAATCGGTATCCCGGCCATTGTCAGCGCGTCAATGTCACGCAAAATCGTGCGCTTGGAAACCTCAAAGTGCGAAGCCAATTCATTTGCAGTGACGCGTTTTTTATTCATCAAAAGATACACGATCTCAAATAGCCTGTTGATTTGCATAAGTTCACCTCAAAGACAGTGTATCACAAAAAGATGACAGCGTCATGTCATGTTCAAAAAGAATTTGCCTTGCATGGGAAATATTGAAGTGTAGAAATTTCCAGAAATTTATGTTATGATTTTAGGATAAGTAGGAGAATGAGATGAACGAAGATAAAATTGTAATTCATCAGACTAGAAAAAACAGATTTTTCTTGATGCTGGGCGCAATTATAATGAGTTCGGCATCTTTGGTTTTAGCTCTATTGCCCACGGAGGTTATCGCGGAGATTCTTGGTTCACAGAGATTTTTTATTGGTGGTTTTAGGGCATTTATGCTGTTTGGGGCTCTTTTCTTTGGAGTTTGCTTGATTTTTATAGCACGAACAGAAAAGTCAAAACAAATTCTAATTGTGGATGAAACGGGATTTGTAGATTATACCACTATTTTTCGATTCGGCTTTATTCCTTGGCACGATGTGGATGATATGTACTTGCGAGATTTTCATGGCCATACAACAATTGCCGTAGAACTTAAACATGATGAAAATCTCTTCAACCGTTTAGGTAAGTTAAAAACAATGGAGATAAAAAGCAACAGAGCATTGGGTTTTCCATCTCTTTTGATTAACTTAACTGCCACGGATGTGAAGCCGGAAGTATTGTTATTGAAGATGAACGATTTTTATAAAGCATCTAAATGAATAAATACAACATAAAAAACGAGGAGGCGATACAATGAGAAGAGTCGTATTAGGCAAAACGGGAATTGAAGTAACGGAGCTATGTTTCGGGTCACTCCCCATGGGGCCGCTGCAAAAAAACATGCCGGTTGAAGAGGCCGCCGAAGTCATTGCACACGCGCTGGAGCAGGGAATAAACTTTGTGGATACGGCTCAAGGCTACAAAACGTATCCGCATATCCGTCGTGCGATGGACATAAGCGGAATCGTGCCGATCATCGCGTCAAAGTCACATGCGCTAAGCTATGACGACATGAAAATGGCAATCGAGCAAGCCCTTGAAGCGCTTGACCTACCACATCTTGACATCTTCTATCTTCATGCCCCACGGGCAAGCACGGATGTTTTCAACGAGCGTAGCGGTGCTTTCAAATGTCTGCTCGAATACCGCGAGAAAGGCAAAATCAAGGCTGTTGGCATCAGCACACATGCGGTTGATGTCACCAATTTAGCGGCGACGCACCCGGAAATTGACATGGTCTATCCAATCCTAAACCGCCAAAGCTTGGGCATCCTCACCGGAACGCGCGAAGACATGGAAAACGCCATCAACAAGTGCCACGAAAACGGCAAAGGACTTTATCTAATGAAAGTTCTCGGTGGTGGTGGACTGATTGGCGAGTATAAGCAGTCGATGGATTATGCCATGGGATTTACTGCAAGTCGTTTCCCGATTTCAATGGGCATGGTGACCAAGGCCGAAGTCGATATGAATCTAAAGTATTTCCGTGGCGAAGACATATCGAACGAGATTGCAAACACAAAACTCACGAACAAAACGTTCGCCGTGTTCAGATCCGTATGCACCGGCTGCAAAAAGTGCATCGAAGCATGCCCGAATCACGCAATCAGCATGGACAGCGAGTCCATCGCCGACATAGATGCCGCCAATTGCTTGGGATGTGGATATTGTATTGGTGCGTGTCCGCGATTGGCGATCAGACTAACGTAGACAATTACATATTATTTTTGTAAGGGCGCACACTGTGCGCCTATTGGTTTTTTATAGCCAATTCTACACGATGTGATGTGGATATCGCACATTGCAAAAATATCTTAATGCAAAACATCGATATTTTTGTTGACATATTTATAGATATAAATCATAATGAAACCAAGAAAACTTTTACAACGAGAGGTATTTGCTATGTTAAATGTTTTATCTTTGAATAACATGCTGGAGTCGCTTGTTCCCATTACAAGGTTCAACAGGGGCGAGGCCAATAAAATTTTTGATGAAGTTCGAGAGTCGGGATGCAAGGTTGTTGTTAAGAACAACGTTCCAACTTGCGTTCTTCTTACACCGGAACTATATAAGATGCTTATCGATATGATCGAAGATCAAAACCTATTTGAGTTAGCGGAGGAACGGTTAAAGCAAGATTCCGGTATCGTTTATACGGAGGAAGAAGTTTACCGGGAGTTAGGGATTCAACCGGATGGAAATGATGAAATTCCAATGGAATATGGGGTGGATTTTGAGTGAAACACGATGTTGAATATACAGATTTATCCAAGTCGGACTTGAAAGAGCTTGAAGGCTCACAAGCCAAAATCGTTATAAAGGCGATCGGAAAAGTTTCCGAAAACCCTCTTGCCAAAAATCAAGGCGGTTATGGCACACCACTTGGCAATAAGCATGGTAGAAACCTTACAGGACTATATCGGATTAAGTTGCTCAAGCTTGGAATTCGCATCGTGTACCAGCTTGTTCGAGAGGGAAAGATTATGAAAATTATCGTAATCGCAGCTCGTGCGGACGATGAAGTTTATGACATAGCGGCACAGAGAAGTGAAAAAGACTAAAGTATAGCCATTTCGCTGTTGTTCATATTAGGACTATTAACCTATTTAGAGAGTATAAATTTTTTGTACGGACTGGAGGAATGCTAATGTTTAAGAGGTTGAGTGAATTTGAACCAACTAATAGCTTTATAGCTTACTTTGATATACTTGGCTATAAAAGCATTGTCGAAAGAGGGATTTATGATAAAAAATTAGCGCAAATCATGGAGAGCGTAATCGCAACGTTTAGGCAATATAATGGACAAGCCAACTTAGTATCCAACGAAGCACAGAAGCTTCACATGAGAATTTTTTCTGACAATTTCATTATTTATACTGGTTGTGATTGGGAATCATTAATAAATATCGTCGCGTTGATGCAAGGTAAGTTTAGTTTTGAGGGTGTTTTTGTAAAAGGCGCTATGTGCTACGGCGAGCTATATGCTAATAATGAGTTTGTATTTGGAAAAGGCTTGATTGATGTCGTTGCGCTAGAAGATAAGGAGATTTACCCTCGCATAGTCTTAGACGATTCGTTTAGAAATGCAATCTGCAATCAGGTTCAAAATTATAAAAATTTATCCAACTATATTCTATCTGAAGACCATACAAACTACGTCAATTATATTAAACAGTATGCAGAAGCGTGTTTATTCAACTCAAAGTTGGATTTAACATGGTTTTTAAGTAGTCACCAGTACTTCATTACTGAAAACATAAAGGCTCATGCAAATTGTGAAAAGGTTTTAGAAAAATACGTTTGGAGTAAAAAATATCACAATAGATACTGCGAGGAAAATAACTATAGAGAGTTTCTCATAGTTTGAACATTTCTATCATTGATAACACCCGTAGTCGCACGAATTCAGCCGGATAAAAATGATGAAATCCCAATGGAATATGGGGTGGATTTTGAGTGAAACACCTATTTTATGGTATTTGCTTTCCCAACAATTAATTTTATCCCCATCCCGATCATCAACCCCAGAAAAGTAATTGCGGTTAAGAGATAAAAAAATGTCCAATTGATTGCTGCATGCATATAATTTACCCCATGGTTATGATGGAGGTACAAATATACTTGGTCAGAATAGATAACAGCCATAGAAAACAGAAACGCAAAAACAACAACCATGATCGGGTATAGCCATTTCAAAAAGTTGCCCATTATCCCCAAAGTCAACGCCGAGACAAAGGCGGTGACGGTGGTGATATAAAAACTCAATGTGACATACCCGGATGGGTAAATTGTAACGATATCACGCCCTATTGCAAAAACAACGATAAATACAATGAGCGAAATTCCATAACAAAGCCATGTCATTTTATTTTGTAACGCAATCACCTTATCGCTCACCACCTTTACGGCGAAAGATCAAAACTCGCCCTGATCCGATAGCTGACCGTGGGAACCTCCGGTATGATATGACGAAAATGCTCCGCGATATATTCCTCGCTGGCATCCAAGGTCACATCGACGGTCAAGTCAAAAAGATATGGATTGAGAGACTCTCTTACCACACTGGGGGCGAGCAATCCGATTTCATCATACCAGTCTACTTCCAAAGACAGAGATTCTCCCGGCGCTAGCCGTTTATCATTGTCAAAAGGCCATGAAGCATTATCCGGAAGCCATTCCGAAAATATCGGATACTCCATAGCACCGCCAAAACCTCCACCCGGAAAGGTATCTTCCCAACCCACAAATACGCTGTTAATATGATAGCGATAGTTCGGGTTGTTATTCGTTAAGGTAAAACGGAGTCCACGAGGACTGTATTCCAAAAGGTGCAAATCCAACCCCTCAAAACGGGCGAGCGCAACCGCTGCCAACTCGTACTGTTCGATCTGCCACAGGTCATGCGCAGCTTGCCAGTCTTGCTCCACTGTGAAAATGGCGTAGAGATCAGCTGCGGCGATATCGCGTTGCCGCATAGGTGTCGAGCCTGTAAAATTATTTTCTATGAAATTCTGAACGATTCGGTATTGTCCCGGTTGCAGTGAGCCGTGCATATGTTCCCAGGATATCTGTGTGTTTACAGTGGTATGAGGGGCAACGTTAAACAGAGGCTGAGCCCAAAAAATTTGCTCGATAAATCGTACTTGTCTCCATCTGCCTCCAGAATATTGCTCAATGCGAAACTCAATGCCATGGCCAAAGTTTAATTCGGAGTCGTTGATCATGGACAAACGCAGTCCGGTGGGCGTGACGCTGCCCGGTGCCACATACAGATGCAAACCTTGCCAATCGGTGTGTGGGTTGTTGCTCGTTAAGTTGTGAATGCAGGCGGTTAGCATGATCACAATCAACAAACCGGCTACTGCGAATACATATTTTTTCATGAGATGACCATCCTCTCGTTTTTTAATGGTGCTGTTCAAATCGCTTATGCGATTTGCTAACAGACCTTACGCAAAGCTTTCCTAAATCTTTGATTTAGTGAAAGTTACTGCGCATCCTATGCTTTATATGACGAGAAAAAAAGAATTTTGTTCCATCTATTACATCTGAAGCACCATTCAGGCAGATTGCAATTGTGGTTTGTACGCCTCCATGGTATACTTTTTAGAACAAGCAAACGAGAGGAATCAAAACATCAGATGAATGCAGTCAAATTTGAATTATTAAAAACAGAAAAACGGTCAAGGGCGAGGAGAGGCAAGCTGCATACGCCGCATGGCACGATCGAGACGCCCGTGTTTATGCCGGTTGGAACGGCGGCTACAGTCAAATCGGTGAAACCGGAAGACGTGGCGGATACAGGAGCGGACATCATATTGTCGAACACGTACCATCTCTATTTACGGCCGGGGCATGAAATCGTTAAAGAAGCCGGCGGGATCCATAAATTCATGAACTGGAAAGGCGCTGTGCTGACGGATAGTGGGGGATTTCAAGTGTTCAGCTTGGCAGGCCTCCGAAAAATCACGGAAGAGGGTGCGGCATTTCGTTCCCATATCGACGGGTCATCACACATGTTGTCGCCTGAAAAATCGATCGAAATACAGAACGCGCTGGGGTCTGACATCATCATGGCGTTTGATGAATGCACGCCGTATCCGGCGGATAAACAATACGTTAAAAATTCACTGGAAAGAACCACAAGATGGCTCGCCAGATGCAAAGAATATCACAAAAATACGGAGAAACAAGCGCTCTTTGGCATTATGCAGGGCGGTATGCACAAAGACCTCCGGTACGAAAGCGCCATGGGGATCACAGAGCTTGATTTGCCCGGGTACGCCATCGGAGGCCTGAGCGTCGGAGAGCCAAAAGATGTCCTGTATGAGGTACTGGACTATTGCGTAGACTATCTGCCAAAAGAAAAGCCGCGCTACTTGATGGGCGTTGGAAGCCCCGACGGCCTGTTTGAGGGCGTAGAACGCGGCGTCGATATGTTTGACTGCGTTTTGCCGACGAGGAATGCGAGGCACGGAACGGCCATGACGTCACGCGGCAGGGTTTCGATCAAAAATGCGCAATATGAACGGGACTTTACGCCGCTCGACCATGAATGCGGTTGTTATACATGCAAAAATTATTCGCGGGCGTATCTGCGGCACTTATTCAAAGCAAACGAGATGCTGTGTTGTACGTTGTTATCGACGCACAACATCGCATTTTTGGCAAATATGATGAAGAACATCAGGGAAGCGATCGAAGAAGAT
>WQWG01000025.1 GCA_009785435.1 Clostridiales bacterium | reverse complement strand
TTTTAAAGAAAGACGTCTCAAAGGAGCGCCGGGAATCCCGCTGCTCATTCTCAATATCCTGGCGATACTCGTAGGAATCGTGTTGTTTATCGCCAGCATTGTACTCCTTGCGGACGGCGGCGGTGGTGGTGCGGTTCTGCTCATGATCGTCAGCATATTGGCGGCATTTATCATCTGTCCATTTTTGTTTGCAGGCTTTAAGCTGGTACGTCCAAACGAAGCCATTGTCTTCACGCTTTTCGGAAAATACCACGGCACTTTGAGCTCGGAAGGATTTTTCTTTATCAATCCGTTTTCTGCCGCAGTTGATCCTCCTCCCGGTGGAGCCGTGCTGAAAAGAAGCGCCCTCAGCGACATCAGCATCTCCCTTGATGCGAGCAAACCAAAGGCCGGCGTCAACGATCACGCATTGGGCAAAAGAGTGGCTTCAAACAAGATATCCATGAAAAATATGACGCTGAACAACGAGCGTCAGAAAATCAATGACAAGCTTGGAAATCCGATTGAAATCGGTATTGTCGTGATCTGGCGTGTCGTCAATACTGCAAGCGCTATGTTTCATGTGGATGATTATGTGGAATACCTTTCGATTCAATGCGACAGCGCTTTGCGCGCAATCGTCCGCCTGTACCCGTATGACTCTACCGACGAAGTCGAAGCGACAACAGGATCGCTCAGAGGCAGCAGTCAGGAAATATGTCTTAAGTTGGTCGATGAAATTCAGTCAAAAGTCGAAATCGCAGGGTTGGAAATTCTCGAAGCGCGGATCACCCATCTTGCATACGCGCCTGAAATCGCTGCTGCCATGCTGCAGCGCCAACAAGCAAGTGCAGTTGTTGACGCACGCAACTTGATTGTCGAGGGTGCTGTCAGTATGGTTGAAAAAGCGATCGATAAACTCAGCGAGCGTGAAGTTGTTGAGCTGGATGAAGAAAGAAAAGCAGCGATGGTCAGCAATCTTCTGGTCGTGCTGTGCAGCAATCGTGATGCACAACCGGTGGTTAATTCAGGCTCATTGTATTAAACGCATGATTAGAACACAGATGGGAAAGGTGTGATTGCACATGGAAAGCAAAGAAAAAAAGCAGATTCCATTGCGGCTTTCTGCCAAACTGTGGCAAGAAATTTCACAGTGGGCGGAGGATGATTTCCGTTCTGTGAACGGTCAAATTGAATATCTGCTGAACGAATGCGTTAAAAATCGAAAGAAAGTAAAAAAACAGGAGCGTTGACGATGAAAGTACTGTTTGTATGTTTAGGCAATATATGCCGTTCGCCTATGGCAGAGGCCATTTTCAAAAATATGGTCGCTGAAAAAGGCTTGAGCCGTGACATTTTTGTAAGTTCGTGCGGAACAGCGGGCTACCACATCGGTAAACCCCCGCATGACGGAACCCGAGACATTTTGAAGTCTCACGGCATTTCGCACGATGGAATGCAAGCATCAAAGCTTGAAAAGCGCCATTTAAAAGAATATGATGCCCTGATTGCGATGGACGAAGCCAATTTTGCCGACATTATGCGACTGAAAGACGACAGCGATACGGCATGGGTACGACTGCTTTCGGATTTTTCAAAAGGCGACTGGGTATCTGTCCCCGACCCTTGGTATACAGGCGACTTCGAGCAAACATACGCGCTTTTAACCGAAAGCTGCGAAATGTTGCTGAAGTATATCATGGAGAAATCCGAATAGCAGAGTGTTTGGGCGAATAACGTTACATAACATATAAAGGAAGATTTGAAGCCGCTTGCTTTTTATCTTCCTTTTTTAGTTTGTCATAAGCAGCGGAAATATTAAGCGGCTCACGCCGTTGATTTTTCACGCTTTCCGCGTTTGATAGTGTGCTTGACTTTCATGACCGCCAAGTTGAATTCGATGGTGGTCTCGTCTCCTATCACGTCCAAAGTATTGTCATCCAATATCTCTGCCATAATCTTGCCGCCTTTCTCCATAAGCGCCTTTTGCTGGTTTTCCGCCTGAACATCAGGGAGTTGACTTATTGTTTTGGACAACTCGCGAATTTTGGCAAAAGTCTCTACGATGGCAATCGTCGTATGTGTAGCACGTTGACTTTTTAGAATAGTAGCAAGCATATACAAACCTTTTTCGGTGAAGGCTCGTGGCGTGTATTTGGTATGCTGTCCTCTACCCAAATTGTCTAAGGTCAAAAATTTTGACCTTAGACAATCCCATTCTTCTGCGGTCAAAGAAATTATATACCTTTCCGGAAACTTATTGGCGTTGTTTCTTACAGCCTGGTTTATCTCCTTTGTTTCCACTCCATAAAGAGCTGCTACATCTCTATCTAGAATTACATCTTGACCCCTAATATTTAACACATATTCTTCTACTTCTTTATATCCGATAATATCGTTCATTTGTTCTCCTATTTCGCATCTGCTGTTTCGCATTGCACCTATGCGACGATTGTACCATAATATTATTTTATTGTAAATATATGTAATGAAATAATGTTTGAAATTGCTTTGCTTTTCATCTTCCTTTTTTGGTTTGTTATAAGCAGGCGAATTTCTTGTATTTTTTTGTCGAAAAAGAAAAGCAACCATGCCTATTGACATGTAAACATACGTTCTGTATAGTGAATGTATCGGTGTCATTTAAGTTATGAAACCCATCGAATTCGAGGGGGTTTTATTGCAAGCTAGTCAAAACACTTTGCAAGAGAAAGGGATTATGTAATGGTAGAATTAAACGATACAGAGTATACGCTTTTTGAAAATATAAAGCATCTACGTGATGATGGAAGCGAATATTGGTCTGCTCGTGAATTGGCATCTGTGCTAGATTATACTGAATGGCGTAATTTTAATAAAGTTTTAAACAAAGCAATGATTGCATGTAAAAACAGCGGCTATAATGTTATTTGCGATTTTGTTGACGTCAACAAAATCGTGGATGCAGGCGCAACGGCAAAGCCTTTGAAAGATTATGAGCTGTCTCGTTATGCATGTTATTTAATCGTCCAAAATGGCGATCCGCGAAAAGAAGTCATTGCGCTTGGTCAAACCTATTTTGCGATACAAACGTATCGACAAGAAATTGCAGATAAATTTAATCAACTTGACGAAGATAGCAGACGCTTGGTTGTACGTGGCGATATTAAACAATGGAATCAAATGCTTGCGGAAGCCGCGCGTGATGCCGGAGTGATAACCAACGAGGAATTTGCTATATTCCAAAATGCAGGATATATGGGGCTTTATGGCGGATTATCCGTTGATGATATCCATAAACGAAAAAATCTTGCTCCCCGTGACAAAATCCTTGATTTTATGGGAAGTACTGAGTTAATCGCCAATCTGTTTCGTATATCTCAAACCGAGGAGAAATTGAAAAAAGATGCGGTAAACAAAGCAGACGATGCGAATGCGACGCATCAAACCGTTGGACAAGAAGTACGGACAACAATCGAACGTGTAGGCGGCACAATGCCCGAAGATTTACCAACACCCAAAAAAAGTATTGCTCAAATCGGCAAAGAACAGCTTGCAGAGTTAAAACGTCAAGCAAAAAAGAAACCATTGATGTTAGACGAGTAAACACCCTATAAAAAAGACTTCTTGCAGCGATAATAATACCCACGCAAGAAGTCTCCTTTTATCTATCGAATTGCATTCCGCACCCCTTCTAACCGGAACGCGACCATTCTTTATTCAACCGCGATACGCACATCACCGATTATAACCGCAGTCACCGCAGAAACATCAATGAGTGAATCCGATCTGGCAAAACCATCGAACGTCGTATCTTCGGGTGTACCGTTGTCGTCAAACATAGTCGAGAAACCGACTCCCGGGAATTCTTGAACAAGAATGTTGCCCTGAGAAGTTTCCAGCCACACAGCGCTGCCCGTGAAAGAAGCGACGCCTGCATCTATGCCACCGTCAATCGTTCCTGTAAAGCTGACGCCAAGCGGACTTACTGCAACCGATTCAATCAGAGCGTTGCCCTTGCGGACAGTACCTGACATGATTCTAATGTTGTCACTGCTGTCGCCTGTATAGACAGACATCGACCAATCGCCCGCAATGCTGCTGTGAACCCCGCCCAATAATGTCAAAGAGTACGAGTTAAGCGCTCTGACATCGATGGGGAAAACGACTTCCATGAAACTATATGAAATGGTTTCCGCCCATTTGGCGAACTCGTCTTGCGTCATATTTTGCCGCTCTGCGTTGCTCGGAGTCTGTAGACCTGCATCAACCTGAAGCCATGTTTGGTTTACAGGGATAATGAAATCGCCGTTTGCAGCAGTCAAGCTTACGCCGCTTATTAACACAGCGTTCATCCCGTGTACCGCTTCCGTACGGTGAGGCATTGCAATTTGAACACGTAGCTGTCCGTCCACAATAGCGACATTTGAAATCCATCCATCTCCGGGTATGGCCGGGAAATTTTCACCCCTGCTTGGAGCAAGGATATATTCCGGACACCAAGTAGGAAATTGTGAGTCCGTAATGTAGTTCGGATTTGGAATCAAAGGCGCTGCTGTCATGTTTGATAGCGCGATCGGGAAATCGATCTCCTTACCGCTGCGCTCAAACACGATCTCTTTGAGCATTACATTCATAACGTCAGCGATCGGCATACCACCTTGGATCAGGATCTCAAAGTAGGCCGTCTGTGTTTCGTTGTCGAAATACATCATTTCTTGACCTCCGCTGATCGAAGCCCAACCCAAACGTGTATCATCATGCACCGTATCCAAATGCGGCGATATTGATAAATTTTCCGTCACGCGGTTTTGCCCGCTTACATCCCGCACCGATAAGTATAAAATCGCACTGTTGTCAAATGACTGCGCGGCAATTAAATCTACGCGGATCCCCTGATCGATCACATACTTCTCAACAGAAGTGACAACTTGCCCGAACCTCGGATCTCGCTCTTCCATGAATCGATCAAAAACCCCTAATGTTGCGGCGGCGAACACCGACCCTGTTATCAGCAGCATGCATGCTGCAGTTGCCACCGCGACGAAACCCCTTCTTCGCCTCGGTGCAAGTTCAATTATTGTATTCATATCCATATTTTCTTTAACCTTCCCCTCAAGATTTTTAGAATTAACTTCGATTTGTGAAAATGCGTTACGTATCAGTAAATCATCCCGGTCAAACATCATTCTATTCAACCCCTTTCATTTTTCCCGATATATGATAGATCGGACTGTATAGCGATTCCGCCAAATTGTATCCGCAGGCATTTAAGTATTGAACCGCTTTCTTTTTGACGCGTTCATATTGCTTGCGTAAAGCTGCCGCCGAAGAACCCATGATCTGGGATAACTCCTCGTAACTTTGTTCGTTCATTGCCCTCCCGTACAGGAGCGCCCTTTCCTGCGGCGTTAACCGTTTCAATGCTTTCATGATTTCCGGCATCGAAAGACGATCTTCCATATGCGTAACGGGTTCGTTTTTTGTATGTTCGAAGAAAAACAATCTGCGCCTCTTTACCTCTTTCAATTTGTTGAGGCAATGATTGTACGTCATCTTATAAAGCCACGCCGATCTGTTTCTGATATCGAACCTGCCAGAGTTTTGAAAATAGGAAATGAAAACATCCTGCACCACATCCTCTGCATCTTGATGGCTGTATAATATGGAAGTCGCATAGCGCAACAGTTTTTCGCCATAAACTGAAATGAGTTCTTCCAGTTCTTTATCACGGTTTATGGTTACAAGTTGCTTCATTTCCATTGAACCGTCCCCTTCCTTGTTGTAATTAATTAGTCGACTATACCTCTATGACAACTGACGGATATGATTTGTGACATAAATTTCAAAAAAATTTGTTTTAATTATTTTAACACAGCAGATTGAAAAAGGTAAACCAATTGCAATTCCTGTATTCAGGTTGTCCCTCAAAAAGAGGTTTAACCTCCAGTCGTACCAAAAATTCAATTACTCTTTATTCTTGAAAAAAACATTGTCCTAGCAAATTGGCTACGCTATAATTGGTAAAGGATACTTAACCATCTCTGCTATTTCGTTGAATGTGTATGGTATAATTGTGGCGAAAGGATACTAGGTAAAAAGGATGAATTTTGATTTTGATGAAAAAAGGGTAATCCAAAAAGAATTATTACTCGGTGAGCGCGTTATATGGCAAGGTGCCCCTTGTCGCTCAAAGGTTGTAAACAAAGCGGATATTTTCTTAATTCCTTTCAGTATTTTTTGGGCAGGTTTTGTTTTGGTTTGGACAATCACAGCAACTTTGTCTGCTGGGTCATTTGGATTAGTGGGAATCCCTTTTCTAATCATGGGAGGATACCTGACTTTTGGGAGGTTTATTGTAAAAAATAGAATGAAAAGAAGCACGATCTATGCAATTACCAATATGCGCATACTTGTTGCGAGAACAAACGGCAAGAACTTTTCCTCTATGGATATTAATGCTATTCCAAATGCGTCTATTTCTCATGATAAGAACGGCATTGGCACGATTGTTTTTGGTACAGTTCCTGCTTGGAGTACTATGTATCTGAATACAGGTATGGATTTTTTCGGAGGTTCTGGTCAACCCGGAGTTGTAGCATTTATTGATATCGAGGATAGCCAAAAAGTGTTTGATATTTATAAACGCACCAAATATCAACAACACGCGTAAAGTGTGTGAATATAAAGATAGGGAATAATTTATACCATCTTATGCGTATCAGCAACATCTGTACATTCGGAAGCGTGAGTAAAAAACATAACGACAATCGTGGACAACAAAAGCAATGATGCTACGGTAAGCATGTCAAAACTTCCCCATATTACACGTATCGGCAACGTTGTCCAAAGACCGATTATTGAAAAAACCAGAAACGAAAATCTTCTTAAAATGTAATATGACAATGCATAAATCCCATAAAATGCCACAAAGAGTGCAATCATCTTGCCAAGTGTCTGTTTTACCATAAACAGTGAATTTTTAATTATATCGTCTTTCTTATATATAACATGACATATAATATATGATGAGAACATCGTTGTCACGAGGGCTATTGCATACCCGGCAAACAGCGTGTTTTCAATTACGATATTCACAAGACGTTCCCTTATTCCGGAGACCGGATTAAAAAACACGTAAACTGTGAGAAACGCTCTTACGAATCTACTCAAATAAAATGGCGCTATTTCAATCAGACATAATTTTAATACCGCTTTTTTATTTTGCACGGTGTTCGTCTGCACCATTTCATATACGTGCTTAAATGAATCGTCTCTATTATTCAACATCAGAAGCAGTTTTGTGATTACTAAAAATTTTGCGCCAAGAAGCACGCCTGCCAAAACAAGTTGTGTCAAATAACTCATCATAATCATGTCACTATGTAAACAGTGCGATAAAATGGGTCTATAATAATCAAACAATGTGAAAATGTTGGATATAAAATGCGTGCGACTTCCGAAAACCCTATGATGATAAAACATATCCATAGACCAAAGCAATCGAAATCGCAATGCCACGGCGAAACAAACCGCTACACTGCAAAACACAATCATGTGTATATTTTTTTTAAACAGCACTAAGCTTTCAAGTATGCAGTTACGAGCGCAAAAAGTCGATAATGCTGTAAGTATAATTAAGCCAATAATGAAAATAATCAATTTTATTCTCCAATATCTGTTTCTTTTTTCTTGCTTATCAATTCACCTACGGCGCCCCTCTCAAACATGTTCTCACAATCGTCCCCTCCGGAACGGATTCTACGATAAACACATTCCCGCCAATGGTCACGTTTTTGCCGATGACCGTTTCACCTCCAAGTATGGTCGCGCCCGAATAGATTGTCACATGATCTCCAATGATCGGATGGCGTTTTGTTCCCACGAGCTTTTGTCCGCTTTTGGTCGAAAGCGCTCCAAGCGTAACCCCTTGATAGAGTTTGACATGATTGCCGATGACGGTCGTTTCGCCGATGACAACGCCCGTTCCGTGATCGATGAAAAAATACTCTCCGATTGTAGCGCCGGGATGGATGTCGATGCCCGTAACGCTGTGCGCATGTTCGCTCATGATCCTCGGTATGAACGGTACATTTTCTGAAAACAAGCAGTGCGCGATCCGATGCACAAAAACAGCGAAAAAACCGGGGTATGTCAATATGACCTCGTCAACACTCTGTGCCGCAGGATCACCCTCAAAGCCGGCCTGAGCATCTTTGTACAAAAGCTGTTGGATATCGGCAAGCTTTTCAAGCAACTTTGCGGAAGCATCACTTGAACATGAAACCTTTGCGATTTCTTCCGACAATTCCCGATGGATGTCCGTAAGCATCGCTTGAAGCCCTCCATCCTTTGATTCGGATTCTTCACCGAAGTATCCCGGAAAAAGTACCTGCCTAATTTTATCGATCGTGCCAATAATATTCGCACTGTTTGGATAGGCAGAAGCATTGCCGCTTTTCATAAAATCATGATGCCCGGCAAGTAATTTTGACGATGTTTCCAAAACAATCTTTTTCATATCCATCTTCATATCTCCGTTCATCATCATTCCGCAAACATCGGCGTTGACAAATACCGTTCGCCTGTATCAGGGAATATCACAACAATGTTTTTACCTGCGTTTTCGGGGCGTCTTGCCACTTCAATGGCAGCCCACGCCGCCGCTCCGGATGATATGCCCACCAAAATCCCCTCCATGCGAACAATCTCTCTCCCTGTTCGGAAAGCGTCCTCGTTTTTCACTCGAATGATCTCATCGTATATGGACGTATTTAATGTGTCCGGCACAAATCCGGCTCCGATGCCTTGGATTT
>WQWG01000024.1 GCA_009785435.1 Clostridiales bacterium | reverse complement strand
GCTGCAGCAACGAGTTCCATCGGATGCTGTACTCGAATTGATTCTATGACTTTTGACATGCTTCTTACTCCTAAATCTTTTCTTTGATGATTCCTTTTTGATACGCGCTGACAAGCAGCTTGAGTTCCTCCACTTGCTGTTTCAGGTCTTCGCCGATGTCGGTATCCGCGACAGTCATTCTTGTCTTGAAATACTCTACAATTTTGATTTCGGGCGAAGTCCCCTCTTGTTGCTCCTTGTTATATGGGTGATGCTCGGCAAGCGCCATGTATCTTGAATTGGAAATAAACGTGTATCCTGCAATTCCTGTTTTGTCCTGATAGGCTTTGGACATGCCTCCATCGATCATGAAAAGCAGGCCGCCGCCTTTGATGGGGCTTTCTCCGTCTTTTAATTTGACAGGGACATGCCCGTTCAGGATGTGCGCGCTTTCAGGCGGCAAACCGAACTCCACTAAGATTTTTTCACAAATTTCTTTGTTTTCGACCAGTTTATAATAAGGCACTGACTTTTCTTTGTGCGTGGCTTTGTCTTCGATGAAATAGCGTTCGAAAGTCGTCATTTTATCTTTGCCGAAAAGCGGGGATTTGCTGCCCAGCCATAAGTACCACAAAATGTCTCCGGCGTCTCCTTTTTCGCCCGCTCCATTCCCGTTAAAGTACGCCTTTCTCGCTTCCGCGTCCAGATAATCAAGAAGCGCTTTGCCTTTGTTTGTTACGCCATTGATCGTCCATTCTTCAAAATCGCCCTCCGGCGTCATGGGAATGCATCCGTGATAGAGCAGATTTCCGTTTGTTGCCTTGTAGATCGCCCCGTTGCTGTATAAAAAGCGAATGTGCTTCTGGAGCTTCTCGCTTTCTAAAAAGGAAGCTTCAAGCATGTGCATCAGCGTCTCTTCTTCTTCTGTCAGCTTGTACGGGTCTTTTGGGTCAACGGTCGGGAAGTTTTTATCCCGAAGCTCATATGTCTGTCCATCGATCGTGATGGTGCCGTTTTCATAGTCGATCTTGTCAAGAAGCAACCGGTCATCCATCTCGTATTCGGGGTGGGCTTTCGTCCTCTGTCCCTCAATTTTGAATTGGATGATCGAGATGGCCTTGTGCATTTTCGCTTCAAGCGCACGATCAGTCGGGACAAAAATATTCTCATCCAACGATTTGGGGATGAACCGCGCGCATTCATCGTCTCCATATGCTTTCAACGCAAAAAGAGCGAGTGACCTTAAATTGATTCCGTACCCGACTTCCATCATATCCAGATTGTTGTAGCGTATGTTCACCCTGAGCGCATTGCAAATGCACGGCCAGTTGCCCGCAGCCGCGCCCATCCAAAGGATGTCGTGGTTGCCCCACTGAAAATCGACGTCGTGGAACTCCAGCAAATAATCCATGATGTAATCCGGGTGAGGGCCCCTGTCATATATATCTCCAAGGATATGAAGCCGATCCATCGCAAGCCTGCTGATTGTGTTCGAGAGCTGAATGATGAACTCTTCCGCAACTTGGCACTCGATAATCGAATTGATGATTTCCTTGTAATAATGTTCTTTGTTGACACTTTCATCCGCATGCAAAAGCTCGTCGATGACGTAATCATAGTCTTTCGGCAGCCTTTTTCTGACTTTGGATCTGGTGTATTTGGTCGAAACAGATTTACAGACCTCAATCAAGTGATTGATCGACACCCTGTACCAGTCGTCCATGTTGATGTCTTCCGATTTGCATCTTTTGATCTCATTTTCAGAGTGATAGACCAAAGACGCAAGCCTGCCTCGTTCTTCGCTCGAAAGCGATTGTCCGAACAATTCGTCAATTTTATTCTTAACAACGCCTGACGCGCTTTTCATCATATGGATAAAAGCCTCATGTTCTCCGTGAATATCGCTAAAAAAATACTCCGTGCCTTTCGGGAGACTCAAAATTGCCATGAGGTTTATAATTTCAGCAGAAGCTTTTTTAATATTTGGAAAGTCTTTTGATAATAATCTCAAATAATGTTCATTTACCATTCCCATTGATCTGTTTCCTCTCCTCTAAAACGGGGTCATTGACCTTTTAATGATACCGTTTTAAACGCCTCTTGTCAATGTTCGCGAAATAATTTATAATGTATGCAATATTGCAAAGGAGGGTATTTTGTATGCATGAAAACTTGAAAAAAGTCCTGGACAACAGCGCCCGCATCGTGTTTTTGGGAGGCGCAGGCATATCAACAGAAAGCGGCATTCCGGATTTCCGTTCTGAAACCGGCCTATATGCGTCCATGTCAAAATACGGTATACCACCTGAAGAAATTCTTTCTCATTCTTTCTTTATGGCAAAGCCCAATATTTTTTATCAGTATTATAAAGAAAATCTAATTCATCCCGACGCCAAGCCAAACGCGGCTCATTTTGCCCTTGCCAGGCTCGAAGCGCAAGGAAAGCTTACCGCGATCGTTACCCAAAATGTCGATGGGCTTCATCAGATGGCCGGAAGCAAAAATGTCATTCAAGTACACGGCACCGCAAACCGACACTACTGCATCGGCTGCGACACCGATTATGACTTGGACTATGTATTGAATCCAAAAGTTCGCGCCGAGCATGTCCCGCTCTGCGAAACATGCAACGGGATCATCAGGCCTGATGTCGTCTTTTTTGGAGAGTCCCTTGACCCACAAGCCATCTATGCCGCTACGGATGCAATCGCGAACGCCGATACGTTGATTGTCGGGGGTACGTCCCTCGTCGTCTACCCCGTTGCCGGTTTTGTCAACTACTTCAAGGGCGATAACTTGATTGTCATCAACAAATCCAAAACCGCATCCGACAGCAAGGCACAAATCGTCATCCATGATTCCATCGGAGCGGTTTTAGGTAGTGTTGTGGATTAGCCGGAATTGGTTTTGCTGATGTCAGCAAAACCAAAAATATCATTTCTACCTTATTTTCAATACGTTATACATGGAATGAAGCGCCTCGGAGAATATGGGAAACGGATCCATGACGTTCCAGACGCCGACGCCGGCAAGCCCGTATTCGGAAACGAGTTCAAGCTTCGCCCGTATGCTTCTTGCGTCTTCAAACCAGACGACATGCGTGTTTCCCAGTTCATCAACGTAGTAATAATAGGGTACTTGAGCCGCCTCATCAAATTGTATTTCAGCGCCATACCGCGCGGCTCTTTCCGCCGCTTCGATATGCGTTACTTTTTCCGCTCTTCCCTCGCCCTCTATGTACGGCAATGTCCAGTCATATGCATAATTCGGTATTCCCATCAGTATTTTTTCAGGCGGGATTGCGGTTACTGCGTAATCCAAAACCTCCTGTACTTTATCCAGCGGAGATACAGCCATCGGCGGGCCATACACGTAGCCCCAATCATAGGTCATCAGCAAAATTAGATTTGCCGCTTGGCCAAGCCCAACGTAATCATGGGCTTCATACAAAATCCCCTTTTGTTCCGCTGATGTTTTCGGTGCGATCGCTATGCTGACCAAATATCCCTCACGATTGAGTTTGACGGCAGCTTCTTCGATAAAGCTTGTATAGAAATCCCTGTCCGCTCCGTACATAAATTCAAAGTCAAAATCCACTCCGTACAAGCCCTTGTTTTGTAACGTCGCAAGGATATTGTTCAGAAGCCTTTCTCGAGCTTCCGGATTGATCAAAACCGCATGCGCCAATTCAGCGCTAAATTCGCCTGCTTCATTAAACGGCGCTACGACCATCAGAGGCTTGACTCCGTTTTCGAGCGAAACCCTGATCAGCTCCTCGTCATTGAGGTCGATCAAATCGCCGTCCGGTGTTATGCCATAACTAAACGTCAAGAGAAACGTAAGGTCTTGCATCCATTCTTCCAGTACATCATTTCGGATAAACGGATATGCATACCCGTTCACAATGATCGTTTCCTTTTGTAATTTTTTTAAATCACTCATAAAAAAACACCCCTTGTAACCTATGCACATGGGGTGTTTTGTGTTCATTTTTTTCGATTATTTTCTAACCTTACGTTTACGACATTGCACTATGCATCAACATGAGCAACTCCAGCGTACTTCTAAAGGGTTCTGTACGATTGCCCTCCATCCATGACACGGAGCCTTGCCAGCTTGCGTTTTGTCTAAACATGATCCTCACTTTAAATGTTGCCACTTTCCCTTTTACGTTCTGTACGTTAAATACGTTGTCCATTGTTCCGATTTCTTTATGCGCGCTTTTAAAACTTTGGAATCCGCGTTTTTCAGTCGTCGCTCTCGGAAATCCCATATCTTCCTGTATTTTTTCAAGCATCAGCAATAGCTGCATCAGGTTTTCAAATTTTTGACCCTCATCAAATGAATTATGATAGAGCAAACCCTTGATGCAGAAATCTTCATATGATTCGACGCATATAAAAATCGTTTTGAGGCTTTCCGGTACAGCCACCCTACCTTGTGTTGAATGCATATGTGCTTTTCCTTTCAAATCTCTTGTGATGCAATCTTTAATGAGGTTATTGTACCACGAATTTATGGAAAGTACAATTTTTTTCATAATATACCTTGACAGGCGAAGTATAGTATGGCATTAATATATATAGGCATACTAATGTATATCGAAAGGAGTAAATCCATGTCTATTGCATCTGACTTAATCCGTGGACATACGGATACCATTATCCTTGCGTGCCTGATGGGCGGCGACAATTATGGTTATGAGATCAACAAGTCAATCCAGCAAAAAACCGGCGGCAGATATGAGCTCAAAGAAGCCACGCTCTACACCGCGTTTCGCCGGCTGGAACAGGCAGGGTACATTTCGTCTTATTGGGGCGATGAACAAACCGGCGCACGCAGGCGATATTACAGCATTACCGATTCAGGGCAAGGTGCCTATCGGACGCTGATCGCCGAGTGGCAAAACGCCAAAAATATGATTGAACAATTAATTCAACTGGAGGAAAATGAATGATGGAAGATAAGTTGCGCAGATACGTTGAGTCGCTTTTTGAAGAGACAAAACCAACAAGAAAAGCAGTTGAGCTCAAAGAGGAAATGCTGCAAAATTTAAACGATAAGTACGGAGATCTCTTGAACGAGGGAAAAACACCGGAGGCCGCATTTAATATTGCCATTGCCGGAATCGGCGATGTGAGTACCTTACTGCAACAGCTGGAAGAGGGATTTCTCTCCGATCCGGAACTGGAACGACATGAAAAAGCAAGACGCAAATCGGCCATGCTGACAGCTGCTGCGGTAATGCTCTACATCCTGAGTGTCTTGCCAATCCTGATCCTTGATGGACTGGATATTGGACTTGCGTCTCTCCTTGGCGTTCCGCTGTTTATCATCATGGTCGCCTCTGCGACAGGCCTTTTGGTCTATAACAGCATGACAAAGCCGAAGCCCGTCCGGGAAGCGGACACCATGATCGAAGAATTTAAAGAGTGGCAGTCTGAAACACAAGAATACAAGCAAATGCGCCGCGCAATCTCGTCGGCTCTGTGGACACTCATTGTGGTGCTCTATTTTGTGATCAGCTTCACAACGGGCGCATGGCATGTGAGTTGGATTATCTTCGTGGTCGGCGGGCTTGTGGAGTCGCTCATCAACGTCTTTGTTGCAATGAGAAAAAATAGAGGGAAGTGAATACATTGAATAAAACAAAACTCATAACCGTTATCTGCTGGGCCATTAGCGCTCTTGCACTGTCGGGACTTCTTGTCTGGCTTCTTTTGAGCAACGTATTTGGTGGCATCGGACTTGGTTTCGAACCCGGTCTTGGCCGATTCGATGTTGTTGCAACACACCGTGTTCCGGCGGACAACATCGACAATTTGGATATTGACTGGACATCGGGCAGAGTCACCATTGGAACACATTCCGGCGACGAAATCATCATCACCGAGCTTTCCCGGCGCGATTTACGAGAGAATGAGGCGCTATGGTTCAATGCAGACGATGGTACGCTTACGATACGATTTGTCGAGCGGACGCTTGGCACGCGAATAGGCAATATGCCGACGAAACAATTAGAAGTCTTGATACCAAGCCGGAATTTTGACCATTTCCATGTGAGTACGGTCTCCGGACGCATTGTGGCCGGCCATATCCAATCGACAGACTTCTCAGCGAGTACAATCTCCGGACGGATTGAGCTTGATCGCATCACGGCAGAGCATCTAAGCGCTACGACAACTTCGGGGCGAATCGAGCTGCGTGACATCACCGCACAAACAATCGACGCCGCCACAACCTCCGGACGGATTAACGTTTTGGGTACCGAGACGCAAAGTCTTCGTACGCATACAATCTCCGGCAGACATGAGCTGCTCGGCAGCTTTGGCGAGGTGGATGCGCGAAGCACATCGGGACGGCTCGTGATCGTCAGTCAGATTACCCCTGAACGTGTGGTAGCACAGACGACCTCCGGCAGAATCGAACTCACTGTACCCCGTGAGGGTACGGTTGGCGTGCAATACTCGACTCGCTCGGGCAGGTTTACAAGTGAACTGCCCATCACGACCCAAAGCGGCGCGGACGCGCAGTTTAACCTCTCAACCGGTAGCGGCAGGATTTCGATCTTTGAGTTACGGAGATAAGAAAAAATAAAATCAAAGATACGCTTCTTTCATGCGAAAAGGGGCGTATATTTTTTTTGCAACGTAATATATTGATTGTAACGTTGTCCAAAAACGATTTTTTATGACTGCAATGAGGGAAAAATGAAAAAATACGAAAAGCAAATCAAACAAATCGTAAAATATCTTATGATCAGCTTGTGCATCGCCGTTTTTTTCTTGGTGCTGCTGCCTGCTTTATTTGTCACGATTGTGCATCAGGAGCCGCTTGTACGCGCTCCCGGCCATATCAACCCAAATCGCGTTGCGACGCCGGATACAATCTACGTGTTCCGTGCCGCCCATGGCGTCGTTGAAATTCTTGATTTTGAGGAATACATAAAAGGCGTATTGGCCGGAGAAATGCCGGCCAGCTTTGAAATGGAGGCGCTCAAAGCGCAAGCCGTGGCTGCGAGAACGTACGCTTTTTCCAGAGTGCGCAGAGGAAGCCACAACACGCACCCGCTCGCCTCCTTATGCGATACCACGCATTGCCAAGTCTATCGAAGCATCTTTGAGTTGGAGCAAATTCATCCAAGTCAATGGTTTGAAACCGGATGGCCCAGAATTGTTCAGGCGGTAAACGAAACAAGAGGACAAATGATGTATTTTGAGGGTGAGCTTGTGAGCCAAGCGCTGTTTCATTCCTCCAGCGGAGGCCAAACGGAAAACTCCGAAGATGTTTTTGTTTCTGCCGTTCCCTATCTCAGGAGTGTTTACAGCCCACACGAGGGTGATGTCCATCGTGATGAACAAACCATCATATCGGTTTCGTCGTTTGCGGATGCCCTGAACAGACGGTTTCCGTCCAATCCCACCGGTTCCGTAAGCAATTCAAATATTCAAATCCTGTCGAGAAGCCAAGGTGGAAGAGTCGACCGGATACAGGTCGGAAACGCAACATTTGCCGGTACTGAAATCAGAAGCGCATTGGCGCTGCGGTCGGCAAATTTCACTTTGGATATGGATGGAAACATGATTACGATCACAACAAGCGGCTTTGGCCACGGTGTCGGTATGAGCCAGCACGGCGCAAATGGAATGGCGAAACAAGGTTACAATTACAGGCAAATTCTCGCCCATTTTTATAACGGTGTAGATGTTTTCTAAGATCAGTCGGATATGTATGCGTTAGTCTTCGATTCTGACAATGTTGGCTCCGACGCCGCGGAATTTTTCAATAAAATGCGCGTAGCCTCTCTCGATGTGATAAATGTCGGAAACTTCCGTCGTCCCCTCAGCAGTAAGCCCTGCAAGAACCAATGCCGCGCCTGCGCGCAAATCCGTGCAAGCGACCTTTGCCCCTTGAAGCGGCCTGCCTCCATGATGGATATAAGCCTTGTTCCCCTCTATTTTAATGTCTGCGTTCATCTTGTTCAGTTCCGCGACATGCATAAACCTGTTTTCAAATACCGTTTCAATCACAACGCTTGAGCCGTTGGCCGTCGTAAGAAGCGACATGAATTGAGGCTGTATATCCGTGGGAAACCCCGGATACGGAAGCGTTTTGATATCGGTTGCTTGAACCTGCCCCACATCGCCCCTGACCAGTATGCTCTCTTCATTGTACTCTACGGAAACGCCGCATTCTCTCAGCTTCGCGATCAGTGGTTTTAAGTGGTTTGGAAGCGCATTTTTCAGAAGAATATTGCCTCTTGTAATGGCTGCCGCAATCATAAATGTCCCCGTCTCGATTCGATCAGGGATGACGGTATGTCTACATCCCGAAAGTTCGCTGACACCTTCTATTTTGATCGTGTCCGTACCTGCACCCTTGATCTTCGCGCCCATCTTATTCAGAAAGTTCGCAAGATCTACGATTTCAGGCTCTTTTGCCACGTTTTCGATGATGCTGACGCCATCCGCAAGCGCCGCCGCCATCATAATATTCTCGGTCGCGCCTACGCTTGGAAAGTCAAGGTATACGTTCGCGCCATACAGTTTAGAAGCTCTGGCTTCCACATAGTTGGCTTCTTCTATGATTTCGGCTCCCAACGCCTGAAATCCTTTCAGGTGCAGATCAATCGGTCTCTTGCCAATCGCGCATCCGCCCGGAAGCGGAATTCTCACTTTTCCCATCTTCGCAAGGAGCGGCCCCATGACGAGGGCTGACGCTCTCATTTTTTTCACAAGTTCATACGGCGCTTCGTCCGCAACTTGTTCCGGCGTGTTGATCTTGATCGTGCTGTTTGCATAATCTTCAGCAACGGCAACGCCAAGACTTCTCAGCAACTCACACATCACTTCAACGTCTTTCAGTGCCGGTACCCCCATAATATCGCACTCTGCTCCGG
>WQWG01000023.1 GCA_009785435.1 Clostridiales bacterium | reverse complement strand
GTTTCATCCGCCACGCTGGAATCCGAAGATGGACTTATGATCATAAGAGCCGTTTCAAATGGATTTGAAGAGATCATGAGATTTCCGGATGTAAGACAAGTAAATGTAAGCATTGAGTCAGGCATTGTTGTTGCCAGGGACGTTTCAGGCGAGATGATTTATGATCATTTTGACAATGATACCGTGATCGCTCCGTTAACGTTTGCGGATGGGGGACTCATAAGATATAATGGCAGGGCGTATCGGGGAGGCATCTGTTTTTTTCCGACAAGCAATGACAGGATGAACGTCATCAACTTTGTTGATCTTGAACATTATATCGCAGCGGTCGTGCATGCGGAGATCAGTCAGTCAAGTCCGATGGAAGCATTGAAAGCACAGGCTGTCGCCGCACGGAGTTTTACGGTGACAAACCTTGGTAGGCATGGAAGCGCAGGGTTTGACCTTTGTGCCGGTACTCACTGTCAAGTATACAGAGGGTATCAAGATGAATTTTATCGGACAATCAGGGCGACAAATGAGACCGCGGGGCTTGTCATTACATATAACGGCGTTCCTGTTCAAGCGTTTTACTTTAAAAATAGCGGCGGACACACGCAATCTTCCGAGGATGTATGGGGAGGTAGGTTACCTCACGTGGTCGGGGTACAAGATCCATTTTCTCCGGACTTTCCGTGGACGTATCAAGTAACATTTCAAACACTAAGCACGCGGCTTCAAGCGGCGGGGCATCATATCGGAAGTGTGCAAAGCGTAGCGATCCGGGAAAGAAATGCGTCGGGAGCTGTATCTGTTGTTGAAATAATCGGGACAAGCGGTACGGTAGAATTAAGAAATGAACGATTTAGAACCATGCTTGGAAGCACAAACGTAAGATCTATGATGTTTTCTTTCGGAGGCAGTGAAAGCACGACGGGAGGCGGAACTCTTTCATATAACCTGTTGCTCAGCAATGGACATATAAGCAGGCAGATCGGCAGCGAGGATGCGGTTCATATCATAGGTGCGAACGGCAACATAGAACAAAGAAACATAGGCAATCTATATGTCATTTCAAACGGGGCATCGGTACAGCTTGGCAGAGAAGCGCAGGGCAATCAAGAGAGGCTTGAAGTTGTAACGAGCGGTTCACTGACCATACACGGCATGGGTTTTGGACATGGCGTGGGGATGCCGCAGGACAGCGCGATTGAAAAGGCCGGGTTGGGATATACATTTGAGCAAATTTTAAAATTTTACTATACAGGAATCGAAATACGACCCCTTAGTGCTTTGCACTAGGCTGTAAAATACAATAAACGAGGAGTAAAGGCATGCACATTGACGAATTTGATTATCATCTTCCGGAGGAATTGATCGCACAGGAGCCGGAGGCGAAGAGAGACTTTTCAAGACTTATGGTGCTTGATAGAAAGACGGGAAACATTGAACATAAACGTTTTTATGATATATTGGATTATCTAAACGAAAATGATTGTCTGGTCATGAACAATTCAAAAGTCATTCCGGCCAGACTTTTTGGCGTTAAGCGGACGACGGGTGCAAAGCTCGAATTCCTTTTGATCAAGAGGACAGGCGAAGAGGACGTATGGGAAGTGATCGCGCGACCCGCAAAAAGACTAAAGCCCGGTGATGTAGTGGATTTCTCAAGTGGCGATACAAGGCTTGAGGCCGAAATCGTGGGCAGTGGGGAAGATGGAATTATTTATGCTCGTTTTTCATATGACGGCATTTTTTTAGAAAGACTTGAAGAGATTGGAGAAACGCCGCTTCCGCCATACATACAAAGAAAAAGCACCAACGAAGACAAGGACAGATACCAGACGGTTTATTCGAGCAAAGAGGGTTCTGTTGCCGCACCGACTGCGGGTCTGCACTTTACAGAGGAACTGCTTGAAAAAGTACGCGCCAAGGGCGTCAAAATTGCTTTTGTGACGTTGCATGTAGGCATAGGCACATTCAGGCCTGTCCAATGTACAAACATAGAAGACCATAAAATGCACTTTGAAGAATATGTGATATCGCAGGAGGCTGCTGAAATCATCAATCAAACGAAAAAGTCGGGGGGCAGAGTGGTTTGCATTGGAACCACATCGGTAAGGACGGTCGAAAGCGCCGTCAAACCTGACAAGGTTGGCGGTTATGTCATCGAGCCGGAAGACGGAAGCACAGGAATTTTCATCTATCCCGGATTTGAATTTAAGATGGTAGACAGCCTGATCACCAACTTTCATCTGCCGAAATCGACGCTGATGATGCTGATATCGGCACTTTACAACAAGGACGACATTTTGAGAGCCTATGGTGTTGCCGTGGCAGAAAGATATAGATTTTTTAGCTACGGGGATGCAATGCTGATTTTATAAAACGCCATCAAAAGGCGCGATACAACGTTCTAAAATTCCTTGCATATAGCTGATGGCAATCCCGTAGTTTGTCATCGGGACGCCGGCCGCATGGGCGGCGCGTTGGCGGAAACGCATCTCGCGAGGGTTTTGCATACAGCCGCCGCAGTGAATGATCAGTTTGAACGCGGACAAATCCGTAGGGAATCCACCGCCTGAAGAAAATTCGTATTCGGGCGTTGCGCCGGTGCGTTGTTTGATCCATTTGGGGATTTTTACGGTACCGATGTCCTCGCATTGACGGTGGTGTGTACAGCCCTCGGCGATCAGAATTTTGTCGCCGTCTTTGATCGTGTCGATCGTCTGCGCGCAATGCGCCGCATCTTTCAAAACACCTTTGTATCTCGCCATCAGGATTGAAAATGAGGTCAGTCCAATGCTGTCCGGTGTCATTTTGGAAACCTCCGCGAATGCTTGGCTGTCAGTGATGACAAGCTTAGGCGGGTCTTTGAGTTTTGCAAATGTATCGGCAAGCGTCTGCGTTTGTGTGGCAACAAGAATCGCTTCGGCTTCCAGCGCATCGCGAATCACCTGCTGCTGAGGCAAGATCAATCTGCCTTTGGGCGCGGATGCGTCGATTGGTATGACCAGCACGACCACATCTCCCGGATGCAGCAAGTCTGCCACAAGTCGACCTGGCTCATCCTCCATCGCAATCATCTCTGCAATTTTCTCTTTGAGTTCATGTATGTTTTCGCCCGTTGCCGAACTGACGTTGATTCCGTCCGGCGCTTCGTTTTTAACCAAGTCGGATTTGGTGTATACAATTACATATTTGATGCCTGTTTCGTCAAAGGCGCGTATCAACGCTTTGTCATAATCGGTAAGTTCTTCTCCGGAGTCAACTGTTAAAAGCGCAATGTCCGTCTTGCGCAGGATGTTTTTTGCTTTCTCGATTCGCAAATCTCCAAGTTCACCTACATCGTCGATGCCGGGCGTGTCGATCAGCACCACAGGACCAACGGGCAGCAGTTCCATCGCCTTGTAAACGGGGTCGGTGGTTGTACCCGGAACAGGGGACACAACGGCCGTATCCTGCCCGGTGATCGCGTTTAACAGGCTTGACTTGCCGGCGTTGCGCTTGCCGAATATTCCGATATGGATTCTTTCGCCGCGTGGGGTGTTATTCATACTCTGAAATCCCTGCTTCCTTTTTTGATTTTTTTCAATTGGTCGACCACAAGCGTACGCATTTTCTCGTTCGGAATGGTCAAAATTTCACGGTTGATCAGCTTTTCACCGGCCTCGATCGTATCGGCATCGGCATAGTCAAGCAAGTATTCCTGCAAGGTCATCAGCGCGTTTGGTTGACAGCAGTTTTGGATTTGCCCGGATTTGCAAAGTTCCATGAACCGGTCGCCGACACGTCCCTCGCGGTAGCAGGCGGTGCAAAAACTGGGAATATAACCGATATCGATCAGCCAGCGGACAACTTCACCCAAGCTGCGGTCGTCGCTGATCTCAAACTGTTTTGTATCGTTTTTTTCGCAACGATCATCCGACTCTTGTTTATGGTCGTATCCGCCCACACTAGTGCGTGATCCGCCGCTGATTTGCGACACACCAACATCCAACACTTTTCGGCGACATTCTTCGCTTTCCCTTGTGGAAACGATGATGCCGGTATAAGGGGCGCTGATGCGTAGGCAGGCGACAATTCTTGCAAATGTTTCATCGTCGATGCCATGGGCGAAGTTGTTTGTGCCAATCCCTTGTGCCCGGCGTATTCGCGGCACACTCATTGTATGCGGCCCAACGCCGTACACCGCTTCAAGATGTTCTGCGTGCATGAGCATCCCTGCAAATTCATAACGGTAATCCGTCAACCCGAACAAAGCCCCGATGCCAACGTCATCTACGCCGCCCTGCATGGCTCTGTCAAGCGCTTCCGTGTGCCAACTGTAGTCTGACTTTGGCCCTGTCGGGTGGATGGACTTGTATGTCTGCTCGCAGTAAGTCTCTTGGAACAGGATATAGGTTCCGATGTTCGCGGATTTAAGCATGCGATATTCATCAACCGATGTCGCGGCAATATTCACGTTTATCCGGCGTATGGCACCGTTTTCGTGTTTGGTGTCGTAGATGGTGTTAATCGACTCTAAAATATATTCAATCGGACTATGCTTCGGGTGTTCGCCTGTTTCGATCACAAGGCGCTTGTGTCCCATATCTTGCAAGGCGATGACTTCACGACGGATTTCATCCTGGGTTAGTTTTTTGCGAGGCATCGTGTCGTTGGTGATATTATATGGACAGTATACACAGCCGTTCACACAATAATTGGACAGGTATAGCGGTGCAAACAGCACGACTCGATTGCCGTAAAATTCCTGTTTGATTTTTCCCGCAAGCGCAAACAGCGCATTGCTGTCTCCTCCTGCAAGCAGCAGCGAAGCTTCCCGGTGTTCCAGTCCCTTTTTTTGATCTGCTTTTTGCATGATTTGACGAATCAACGCTTGATTATTCTTGTTCTCATCCACCCAAGCGAGCGTTGCCATGATTTCGTCATGGCTGATGAACTCCATCGCATTGGGGGATTTCACATTATATTTCAACATAATCTCCTCTTGAAACAACGACTTCGCACCCGAGGTTACACATACGCTCCTTGAGTTGTTCAAGGTACAGCTGTACGCTTTCGCCGGGGCAGATTTTGTTGTCATAAAGCAAATAATTTTTGCGGGCGTCTGTGGGAGAAAGATTGGGCATGATGACGTTCGCGCCTGCCATAACGCCCATTTCACGACCTGTGTTCTCGATGGTGCCGAGCGCAGTGGTCGCGGGCAAAAGCAAATTCGGTTTCATCAGGCGCAAAATAGCAAGGGTGTTGAGCGTCAGGCGCAATTCTCCCTGTTTTTCACCCGCAAACGGTGTAGACGAATGTGGGATAAACGGCCCGACGCCTACCATGGCGGGATCAAGCGCCTTGATAAACAGCAAATCGTCCACGATATGGTCAAGCGTTTGACCAGGCGAACCGATCATGAATCCGCAGCCGACCTGATATCCGATTTTCTTTAAATCTTGCAAACATTGTTGGCGGGTGGAAAGCGCCATTCCGGACGGATGCAGCATGGCGTAATGTTCATCGTCGGAGGTTTCCTGCCGTAGAAGATACCTGTCCGCGCCGACCTCGTACAAACGCGAAAAGCTTTCATAGCTGCGTTCGCCAAAGGAGAGCGTGATCGCGCAATCGGGATATTCCGTCTTGATGCCGCGAATGATATCCACCAGTATTTCATCGGTAAAATAGGGGTCTTCTCCGCCTTGCAGCACGAAAGTGCGGAACCCTAAGGCATGTCCTTCTGCACAACAGTCGAGGATATGTTCTTTTGTCAGGCGGTATCGCTGCGCGCCTGCGTTGCTCAGCCGCAGACCGCAATAGTAACAGTCGTTTTGGCAATGGTTTGTCACTTCAATCAAGCCACGCAAATAAATCTTGTTGCCAAAGGTTTCTTCACGCGCTGCCCGCGCTCGCTCATGCAGATAGTCATCACCGGATGCCAAAAGCATTTTGAATTCTTCGCGCGTCAGGATTTTCTCAAGGGCGAGTTTATCGACAAGCTTTCTCATGCGTCTTTGGAGTAAACCGTTTTTGTACTCACGCCGTCGATGCGGCCGATTTTTCCTGAAAGCGCGCTGATCACGTCGTGCGGAGCATCCACCACCACGGTGATGATGTTCATGTTCTTTTCCTTATGAGGAAGTCCCATGCGTCCGATGATGTGTTCTGCGTAACTATGCAAAATGCTGTTGACTTCAGATGCGATTTCGCGATTTTCAATGATAATTGCTACGATAGCGACTCTTGTTTCCATTATTCTTATCCTCCCATGTACGATGCAATCCTATGCAATAAAATATGCGCCCTGAAAGGCGCATTCCAATATCAACAATTTCAGCACCTTTTTCTTCGAGCAAACGTTCTGTTCGGTCTTAAAGTCAGGATCTGTTTCCAATATATCATGTTTATGGGAATTTTGTCAATGCAAAACTATAAAAAAACATATTGATTTATGAATCACAAGATAGTACAATATAAATGTTATGGGCTATATCGAAATCAGCATCTGATGAATTTCACAAGAAGGTGGGAGGTGAATCGGAATATGGCACAAGTAGTAGTAAGAGAAAATGAGAGTCTTGAAAGCGCGCTGAAAAGGTTTAAACGTTCATGTGCGAGGGATGGCGTAATGTCAGAACTCAGAAAAAGGGAACATTATGAAAAACCAAGCGTAAAAAGAAAAAAGAAGTCTGAAGCCGCAAGGAAAAAGGCGAAGAAGTTCTAGTATATGAGGTGTTTTAATTGGCCTTAAAAGAAAAATTAGCCTCCGATTTCAAGGACGCTATGAAAGAAAAAAATGAAATCAGAAAAAATACGATCAATCTCGTTCGTGCCGCGATCAAGCAGTACGAAGTAGATAAAAGGGAAGAACTTGACGAGCAGGGCATTTTATCAATCCTGGCAAAGCAAGTTAAAATGAGAAAAGATGCACTCGCCGACTTTGAAAAAGCAGGTCGAACGGATCTGATTCACGCTTATAACGAAGAAATAAAAGTTTTAATGGGCTATTTGCCCGAACAGCTTTCCGAAGCCAAGATCACTGAAATCGTTAAAAGTACAGCGATGGAAATGGGGATCGACGGCGGAAAGCAAAACATAGGCAAATTGATGGGGGCAGTGATGCCAAAAGTCAAGGATGTCGCTGACGGAGGCTTGGTGAAGAAAGTAATCGAAGACTTTCTGAATGGCTAAGTCACAAATATAATGAGAAAATACCGGTTGGAAAGGATTCTAGCCGGTTTTTTTATTGTGCGTTGGTGTTGATTTTGCTCGTCATCGAGAAAGAGCGACCAAGTGGACATCGTGGAGCTGTTGACAAAGTCCTAAAAGAATCACGTTTTATGTAGAATACGAGTGTACAGAAATGGGATTTTATGGTACAATAAGGGTGACGAAAAACAAGGAGGGATGTATCTAAAATGATGACAGAGAATCATGGAATGCAACTCAAACTGGTGAACCCGAACATTACAATAGAGGACTTCGTACCACAAAACCATCTGTTACGAAAGATAGAAGCAGCAGTTGACTTTTCGTTCGTTTATGATGAGATGCGCGAATATTATTGTCCAAACAATGGAAGACCAAGCACAGATCCTGTACAACTCGTTAAATATTTACTGATAGGATTTTTGTACAACATCAACTCCGAACGAGAAATAGAGATTGAAATACAGGGTAGTATGCCATACAGATGGTTTATGGGGCTTAATTTTGACGACAAAGTACCTAATCATAGTACAATATCACAAAACAGGCGACGAAGATTCAACGGGACAAATGTATACCGGCGAATGTTTGAACGAATATTAACGATATGCATAGAAAAAGGGTTGGTTGATGGAAAGGTAATTCTAACAGACTCAACACATGTACGCGCAAATGCATCCCGGCAAAGCGAAATCAAGGTGGTGGTGGAAAAGGAAGCTGCGTACTATATGGGGCGGCTTGACAAATATGAAGCTGCAGAACGTGAGAAACTTGAAAGCGAAGGTAAGATAATGCCAAAGAAACCCGGCGATAAGCAAGATGCCCCGCCTAAGTTAATAGAGCGCCGGGTCAGCACAACGGATCCTGATGCCGGATTTTTGAAGCGTCCCGGCAAGCCACTAGGCATGCACTATCTTGACCATCAGAGCATAGACGCGAAGAAAGGCATCATTGTGGACGTTACGGTGACACGCGGAAACGTGAGCGATGTAGCGCCATACTTAGACAGAATTGACTACATACGTGAAAACATAGGCCTGCAGGTAGAAGCGGTTGGTGTTGATAGTGTTTATGACGTTGGCCTTGTGCATCAAGAACTGTCGGATAAAAACATAGAAGTTTACACTCCTAAACTCAAGGAAGAGTTCAATTACAAATCTGAATTTACAAGACTAGATTTTCAATACAACCAAGAGGATGACGAATTCATTTGCCCTGCGGGAAACGCCCTGCCATTAAAACGGCTTCAGCGCATAGAGGGTAACGTAAGCAGGATATATGAAATGAAGACTCGCACCTGTAGCCGTTGTTCATTGCGTGAAAAGTGCTTATCGCCCGGCCGGACTCAACGACAAATCGCTGTCAGCATTTTCGATGCCGCGTTTCGGCGAAATCATGAAAAGGATGAAACACCCGAGCATAAGCGAATTTTAGATTTAAGACAGATATGGTGCGAGGGGACGTTCGCGGCGCAAAAAGCAAGGCACAATCTACGATTCTTGTATCGTCGCGGACTTGAGGCTGCGGAAGAGCATTGTTTGATGGCCGCAATGGCGATAAACCTGAAAAGGTTAGTAAAATCCATGGGCTAAATCTCATGTGTTTTACTGAATAGATAAAAAATTGAGCTGATTCGCCAAAAATGAAGAATCAGCTCAAAAACAATCCCTAGAATCCACGCATAATGGAACTCGTGCAATTTTTCAGGACTTTGTCAACAGCTCCACG
>WQWG01000022.1 GCA_009785435.1 Clostridiales bacterium | reverse complement strand
TTAGAGGTTAAAACCGTGATCTTCATCTGGTTGTCCGCAGCTCTGTCGATGAGTATTCTGGATACGCCTGCTACGTACAATCTCTTTTTTATAAATTTTCTAATGACGTTGTCTTCTATCAGATAATCTGCAAAATTCTTTGGGTCCGCATACCATTTCGAATCCCAGTCTTTTATAATGCCAACCCTCAGCCCATGAGGGCTTACTTTCTGACCCATTCAATGAACCTCCTATTCTTTCACTCTCTCTTTTAGCGTAACTCCTACATGGCTGGTTCTCTTCAAAATCTTTGATGCCCTGCCCTGTGCGCCGGCGCGCCATCTTTTCATTGTCGGTCCTTTGTGCGCGTAAACTTCGGCTACATATAAAGCATCAGGATTCATATTAAAGTTGTTTTCAGCATTTGCTGCTGCCGATTTAACAACTTTCTCAACGATTTCCGAACCTTTGCCCGGAGTAAATTTTAAAATTGTAAGCGCCTCTTTCAGGTCTTTTCCTCTAACGAGGTCCGCGACCGATATGAGCTTGATAGGAGACATTCTTACGTATTTTGCAATCGCTTTTGCTTCCATGTTCATGGTCTCCCTTCTTTATTTCTTCTTCACTTTCGACGATTTGTCGGAAGCGTGGCCTCTATACGTTCTTGTAGGGGCAAATTCTCCCAATTTATGGCCTACCATATCTTCAGTGATATAGACAGGAACATGTTTTTTGCCGTCATGTACCGCGATCGTATGTCCCACCATCTGTGGAAATATCGTCGACGGCCTTGACCACGTTTTAATGACTTTCTTATCGTTGGCTGCATTCATTTCATCGATGATCCTGAGCAGCTTGGCGTTTACGAAAGGACCCTTTTTAACTGATCTACCCATTTATCTATGCTCCTTCCTATTTACTTCTCTTCTTAACGATATATTTGTTCGAATCTTTGTTTTTCTTTCTTGTCTTGTATCCAAGCGTCGGCTTGCCCCAAGGTGTAACAGGACTCGTTCTTCCGATTCCCGCTTTTCCTTCTCCACCACCGTGAGGATGGTCGTTCGGGTTCATGACGGAACCTCTGACCGTTGGCCTGAAGCCCATGTGTCTCTTTCTTCCGGCTTTACCGATCTTGATGTTTTCGTGATCGATGTTTCCGACTTCGCCAATCGTGGCTTTGCATTCGATCCTTACTTTTCTCACTTCTCCGGACGGCAGTCTGATTTGCGCGTAATTGCCTTCTTTCGCCATCAGCTGTGCGCCGTTTCCGGCGGATCTTGCCATCTGTCCACCCTTGCCCGGCTTTAGTTCCACGTTGTGGATCACCGTTCCGACAGGGATGTTTTGAAGTGGCAGCGCGTTTCCGACTTTGATGTCCGCGCCCGGGCCGGATTCGATCATGTCTCCGACTTTGATTTTGTGCGGCGCGATGATGTATCGCTTCTCGCCGTCCGCGTAGAAGATCAACGCGATGTTCGCGCTTCTGTTTGGATCGTATTCGATTGCCGCTACTTTGCCCGGCACTCCATCTTTATTTCTCTTGAAATCGATGATTCTGTATCTACGTCTTGCTCCGCCGCCTCTGTGTCTTACGGTTATTTTGCCTCTGACATTTCTGCCTGCATGCTTTTTAAGAGGCGCCGTAAGCGACTTTTCCGGAGTCGTTTTTGTTATTTCTTCAAATGTTGAAACCGTCATTCCCCTAAGGCCCGGGGTGGTCGGATTGTATTTTTTAATTCCCATACTTTCGCTCCTCTTTTACTTATAGGCTCTGGAAGAATTCGATTTCTTTGCTTTTCTTTGTAATGGTTACAATCGCCTTCTTGCTGTCCGCAGTTTTTCCTACGGTTCTTCCCATTCTTTTTACTTTGCCTTTTACGTTCATGATGTTGACTTTTTCAACTTCGATGCCGAATATTTCTTCGAGCGCCAACTTCACTTGTGTTTTATTCGCTGCTTTCGCAACTTTAAATGTGTATTTTCTGTTCTGAACCTCATCCATACTTCTTTCGGAGATGACCGGTTTTATGATGATATCGTAAGGGGTTTTCATGATGAATACACCTCCTCAATTTTATTGATCGCGTCTTTTGTGACGATGAAGCTTGTATAGTTGATGATTTCATATACGTTCATCGTTGATACAAGCGCGGTTCTTACGCCCGGTATGTTGGCTGCTGATTTTATGACGTTTTCATCTTTTTCCGCCATGACGATCAGCGCTTTTTTTCCTGCTTTGACGTTTTCCAGTACTTTAACCATTTCTTTGGTCTTTGGTGCTGTAAATGAAAGCGCATCCAAAACGATTATTTCTTTTTCTTCCACCTTTGAGGATAATGCTGATTTCATTGCAAGTCTTCTCAGCTTCTTAGGCAGTGTATATCGATAGTCTCTCGGTTTTGGCGCAAATGTGACGCCGCCGCCAACCTGTGTTGGATCTGTCGTACTTCCCTGTCTGTGGCGTCCTGTTCCTTTTTGTCTGAAAGGCTTTCTGCCTCCGCCTCTGACTTCGCCTCTTGTTTTCGCCGACTGTGTACCTTGTCTTTGGTTTGCAAGGTAATTTTTCACGACTGCGTGAACGGCGTTTTGGTTCGGTGTAATGCCGAAAATTTCATCTTTTAATTCTATTGAACCGGCTTCTGCCCCGGCCATATTAAGCATTTTTACTGTTGCCATTTTGTACTTCCTCCTTTCTAAGCAATATTCTCTATTTGCCTTGACCCTTTATTGCGTACCGGATGCGTAGAAGTCCGCCTCTACCGCCCGGAATCGCACCCTTTACGAGCAAAAGGTTTCTTTCTTCAATAACTTTCACAAGAACAACGTTTTGAACGGTTACTGTGTCGCGACCCATTCTTCCCGGTCCCGGATTCCCTTTGAATACTCTTGAGGGGTACGTACCCGCCGCAAGCGCTCCGGGAAGCCTTTTGTTCTTTGAACCGTGTGTCATCGGGCCTCTGTGGTGTCCATGTCTCTTGATGTTTCCTTGGGTTCCTTTTCCTTTTGAAACACCCGTAACGTCCAATTTTTTTCCTGCTTCAAATTCTGTAACGTTCAGTACTTGGCCTACTTCGTAGCTTTCGCCGTCTTCCAGTCTGAATTCTGCCAAGTGTTTCTTAACCGAAACGTCCGCTTTCTTAAAATGTCCTGTAAGCGGCTTGTTCACTCTGTGCGGCTTCGTATCCAGAAAGCCAATCTGTACCGCGTTGTACCCGTCTGTTTCAACTGTCTTCACTTGTGTTACGACGACAGGCCCTGCTTCAATGACTGTTACAGGAATGATTTCTCCTGTTTCTGCGAAAATCTGGGTCATCCCAATTTTCTTTCCCAATAATGTTTTCATAATTCATCTCCTTTGCTCTTACAGCGGATTGCCTAGAAATATTTTAAGCAATCATACTAAGGGGAGTTTCCCTTATAATTTAATTTCGATGTCCACGCCTGCAGGCAGGTCGAGTTTCATCAAAGAGTCAACGGTTTTATTTGTGGTGTTCGTGATGTCGATCAGTCGTTTGTGCGTTCTCTGCTCAAACTGTTCTCTGCTGTCTTTATACTTATGAACAGCCCTCAAAATGGTTATGATTTCTTTCTCTGTCGGAAGTGGGATTGGTCCCGCTACATCCGCGCCTGTCTTCTTCGCCGTCTCAACAATCTTTGCGGCTGACTGGTCAAGCGTTTTGTGGTCATACGCTTTTAGTTTGATTCTGATTTTTTGTTGTTCGCTCATTTTTTAATTTCCTCCTGAAATTTTTCTGTACATTTCCGCTATACTTGTACAAGGTCTACCGCTCGACTTTTTTCATCTGAGTCTTAATTTTGTCGTTACACGCCACCGTGTGTTCCCAAAAGTTTTTCACACGACAAAAGCCAGCGAATCCCCTCGCCCCCATCTGGTGGGGACAATTCTCCGTAGAAATTACCTGATAGCTCAGCAACTTCCTACTTCTTCGCAATAAGCAAGCTTTTGTAGTATATCTGAATTTCAAATACATTGCAAGAAGTTTTTAAAAAAAATCATAAATATTTTTTGCTGTTTTTTTGTTTCATATTCTCATGATTTCAATGTTGTTGTTCGAAATTTTCGTACACTGTGCCGTGTGTTTTGTTTTTGTTTGTGTATTGCCACTCGTAAGATTGCATTTATCGCAATCAAATGTCTCACAATGAGACATTTGATTTCACCGCTACTCGACTTGCAATGCAGAGGCGAAAATCCACGGGAATCGCGAGCGTTTTGTTTGAAAACGTTGAAAATCGTCCAACGTCTCACGCTGATACTTTGGGAGACACCGCTACTCAGCTTGCAGTACTACTCCTGTTGTTGCGCTCGTAGTTGCGTTACAGACAAGTGTAGCGCCGGCCGCATCCCCGCCAATTGATTCACTCCGTAACCATAACGATTTCCGGTATTTGATACCGTCGTCGCATTCCCGAATCCCAGGCCATCATGAGAGCGCAACCATACTTGCTCCGTCATCCATCCGCGTGACAGCCCCAAGCCGTCAACATCAAAGGCACGGTCAAAGCCGTTTAAACGCCACAGTCCGGAGCGGCCATTGGCATTATCCGGGCGGTTTTCAGGTTCTGTGTTGGTTCTTAGTATGCTGTAACGGTCATCAGGGTTGGTTATAAAAGTTTGGAACAGCGCGTTGTCTCTATTAAAACCCATGGTGCGTACTTCAAAGTCTGACGGCAGCCAAAACAGGTCGTCGTATGTGGGTGCAAGTGTCGTGTTCGGCCAATGGCCATTGTATGGGCCAACGGAAAGGCCATCCTTGCCGTTTATCAGGGCAAAATGTCTGAGCGTACCCCATATAAGTCCGGTCGCGCCCAGTCCGTCTTGCGGGTTACCGGAGCCTGCAAAACCGGCCTCTGCACCTGCTCTGTAAATATAAAATTGACCTGTTGCATAATATACAAAATCCATATTTGCGCCGGTTTGATAGATTGAACTTTGCCACCGGCCGGGCAAATCCCTTGGCGCAACCAAATAATCCTCTACACCAAATTGATGAAGCACCACCCCCACATCCCTGCGCAAATTAGACCTCGCGATGCTGTCGCTAAAGTTGCCTTCAAAAAAGTAATTGTTGCAAGGTGGCAAACCCATTGCAATGCGTTCATCGCTCAACACAGTATTGATGATTCCGGGCGCGATCCTACTCCATATCCCGTCATCGGGGTCGCGCAAACGGTCTATAAAGCGATCCTGCAGGCTGCCTGCCGCATAATCGTACCGTGTCCCATTAAAAGGTGTTAGGCGATACGGCTGCATCATCCAAAGTGTCAAAACATCGTTGCCATCATCCGTCGCGCGGTATACCAGTTGCCACCATTGGCTTGTGAATTCCGTCAGGTGGCTGTTATGTACACCAACTCGATCGGGAATCGTTTCAAACAATTTTATCGCGATTGCGCCGGAATGACTCATGCTTACGGGCTGGCGTACCACAAAGTCAGAAAAATCTTCCGCCGTATTTGCTACATACGAATAGGAGCTGTCCAGTGGCACAGCACTTGGCCATTGTGATTTTGGTTCTCTTAACATGGGGTCTAAGTGCGGGTCGTTCAGTATTGCCATCAAGCGAACCAACACATCCTGATTGATGCTGCCCTCTGCATCAAATAACGGCCTGTCGGAAACCCTCAGGATGCGATAATGCTCAAAATCAATCATAACAGAATGAGGACTCCATGCACCATCAAAGGTCGCTTGTCCTTGCGCCTGCTCCCGATCCGCATCGCAAGATACAAAAAACACCACAACCACTGTTATCACAGCCAACAATAAGATTTTTTTCTTTGTTCTAAGATATTTCATATCCTACTTCTCCTGATTTATGTAACGTTACTCTTTTTATATCTATAGGTTAGATTCATACAAAATCCCCCCTTGCAAAAACAAGAGGGGATTCAATTTAGACTCTATTTCTTCCCTTTAAACACCTTATACACACATGCCGCCAATGCCGCGCCGATCAACGGAGCAACAATGAATATCCAAAGGTCAGCAAGCGCTTGGCCGCCGGAAAAAAGCGCCGGTCCAATGCTGCGCGCCGGATTGACAGACGTGCCTGTCAACGGAATGCCTACAATATGTACGAAAGTCAAGGTCAAGCCTATAACAAGACCTGCAACCGCAGTCTTCGACGAATCTGCAGTCACGCCAAGAATCGTCAGAACGAAAATGAAAGTCAAAATGATTTCGATCAATAGCGCTCCGCCTGTGCCACCTGCACCGGCTGCAAGATTCGAACCAAGCGTTCCGGTCAAATCGACACCTGCGGTTCTTGACATCGCGAACAAAAGCGCCGCGCCCGCAATCGCGCCTAAAACCTGAAAGAATACGTAACCGACAAAATCTTTGCCGCTTATGCGTTTATCCAAAAGTGCCCCCAGCGAAACCGCAGGGTTGATGTGACACCCTGAGACGTTACCGATGACATAGGCCATAGCCACGATCGATAAACCAAAAGCGAATGCGACTGCTAAATGCCCTCCGGGTACAGCGGCACCCAGAAAAACTGCGCTTCCGCACCCCATGAAAACCAAAACTGCTGTACCGATAAACTCGGCAAAATACTTTTCAAAACCATCGTTTGACATAAAACTTATATCCTCCCATCTCAGTTTTAGAAAAGTATATCACGTCGCTGTTGAAATGACAAGCCGAAATGACAATTCAGGCTTGAACGTCAGCCATTGTTATTGCCAGACGATCTCTTCCGGCACATCGACAGGCGGATTGACAGGCGGTTCAGGCCGAAACGGTTCTTGCGGAGGAATGTGTGGGTCACTCGGCTCATGTGGCGGAATGTGTGGCGGCATGTTCGGCGGCATGTTTGGAGGCATGTTCGGAGGCATGTTCGGAGGCATGTTTGGATCACGCAGCTCATCCGGCGGCCTTGGCGGTGAAACACCGTCCGGACCGGTTAAGTCAAGCCCATTTCCTGCCTCGCCATTTCCATTGAGTCCATTTTCATACACGTCTTCTTCGTCTTCCTCTTCCCATGCACTATTGTCTCTAAACGGACTGTGCTGTGTACCTGCTATAAAATATTCTCCTCCGGTCCTGACCACATTGTCCGGCATTTCCGGGAATCTTCTGTCGGGCTTTCCATCGAGCGCTTGCGTCATGATCCTGCTCCAAAGTCTTGCTGCCGCCATACTTCCCTCGCTGAGCGGTATATTGACATCGTTTCCGATCCATAAAGCAGCCGTATACCCCGAACTCATGCCAACAAACCACGCATCGTAATTGTTGTTGGTCGTTCCGGTTTTCCCTGCCACGACCCTGCCGGAGACCGATGCGACGCGCGCAAACCCGTTCGACACCGTGGTTCTGAGAATGTCGGTCATGATGAATGCCGCTCCCGGATCCATCACCAGCGTGTTTGCAGGCGTGTTTTGCAGCAAAATGTCGCCGTTTCTGTTTGTCACTTTTGTATAGGCGATCGGCTTATTATAGCGCCCTCCATTTGCGAAAACGCCATAGGACGCTGCCATTTCCAAAGGCGATATCCCATTTGTCATGCCGCCGAGCGCAAGCGCCGCAGCGTTCATGTCGTTGACATTGCCCTCTTCAACAACGGTCGTTACGCCAAGTCTTCTTAAAAATTCCGCCGAACGGTCAGCGCCGAGATGCGTAAACGCTCTTACCGCGTTTACATTGACAGATTGTTCCATCGATGCTCTGACCGATATCGGCCCGCGATGCGTACGATCAAAATTTCTGGGCCAAGCACGATCATTCAAAAACAGTGGCGAATCATTGATCACGCTTGCCGCAGTCCAGTAGCTTCCGGCAAACGAAATCGTAGGCATGAGTTGCTCGGATGTTTCCGGTGTGAATACTTCCACGCCGGCAATTTCGTCCGCCGCGGTTTGAAGCGCAAGCGCATACACCGCTGTCGTCTTGATGGCCGAACCCGGTTGCCTTGGGCTATCGGCACGGTTGAACAACAGACTTCCGACAATATTTCTACCACCCTCCATCGCTTTGATGTGGCCCGTCTCATAATCCATGATAATCATTGCAGCTTGAGGCTGCACGATTCTTTGCCCCAACCGTTGGTTGGCGCGCGATACAGAAAGGCCTTGCTCCGTTTCCGTAAAAAAGTCGGGATGGTCTGTAAAAAATCTCGCTTCTATGATTAAATCTCCGTCTGCGTTTCTGTATTTGTACCGAGCCGGAACCATGACCACACCATCGCGAATCGTACTAAATACGCCATCCTCGCGAATAAACATGCCTCTGAAGTTGATCGTATAATCAACAACACCATGTGACTCCGTTCGGAAGAAACTCAGTCTTCTCCCCCTGTACAGCATCACATCGCCGTTTGGAAGCCTGCTGAATTCATCCGGCGCAATGACAAAGTTCCCCTCTGCGTCGAAATAGTTATGATAATCGTACAAAAGGATACCGCCGGCCGGCCTCAGGATATTGCCCGCCCTGTCTCGCGAAAAATTTCGCAGGGACGGAAAATTGCTGTTGTTCGCAAATTCATATTCAATGATGTTTTGAATCGCTGTGTCAAGCGTTGTATGTATCCGAAGCCCATCATTAAACAGCATTTGCCATGCTTCCGGTTCTGTAATATCAAACGCTGCCACCAAATCTTCTACAACTTGCCTTGTCACAAAGTCCGCAAAGTACGATGTGTTTTGTGTCTCTCCCGGCGCAAAAGTCCTGAGACTGTCTCTGAGGTCTTCCGCTTTCGCCGATTCGTATTCAAACTGCGTGATAAAACCCTGTTCCATCATGAGGCTCAGAATCAAATGACGACGTCTCTCGGATGCCTGCACATTTGAGAGAAATGTGAACGTACTGTCTCGATACAAGATGTGTTCATTGTCTTCCGCTACGCTTGCGTTCGGAAGCGTTCTGATCAGCGTGAATGCACGTGGCTCCTGCACGATCGCCGCAAGTGCGACGCTTTCCGCCAGTGTCAGTTCTCCCACATCTTTTGCAAAATACGCCTGCGCTGCCGCTTGGACGCCGGATGCGCCAAACCCCAAATAGATGCGGTTCAGGTACGCCTCAAGAATTTCTTGCTTTGTCAAATCTCTTTCCAGAAGCACTGCATAATACGCTTCGAT